>CALMLJ010000150.1 GCA_937868025.1 uncultured Acidimicrobiaceae bacterium | reverse complement strand
GCCGCCGATCTGTTCACGAATTCGGTCGGCGAGATCCTCGTCGTACGCCATGGATCGGAGGCTATGCCAGCCGCGCGTAGCCCTGCTCGACGTCCCACACGTGGTGCACGGGATCGTGCAGGAAGTACCGGGCGAACGAGTCGACGGTGAAGACCGCGCCGTCGCTGCGACGGCCGACGCGACTGCGCTGCTCGTGGGTGACGCCGTCGAAGCTCGCCGCGATGACGTCTCCGGCAGCGAGCAGCTCTGCCGCGACGGTTGCCGGGTCCTGGGTCGCATAGCCGTCCTCGACGGCGGTCACGTCCTGATCCCAGTTCGCGAACAGCGGATCGTCCTGGTCGAGCATCAGGCCGAGTCGAGTGTCGAAGAGGCGGAACACGTCGCGGACGTGACACGCGTACTCGGTGGCCGACCAGTGCTCGGCGTCGGGGCGTACCGAGGCGAGGGGATCGGCCAACAGCTCGGCGAAACGGGCCCCGATCCGCTGTACCTCGTCGCCGACGGTCGCCAGGTCGACGGCGGCGGCGTCGAATCCACAGTCAGGACAGGGGCGTTCGAGCACCCACGTCCAATCCTTGGAGTCGGGTTCGATGGGTGGCGGCGTCGTGGGGTCGAGGCTCATGTCGGGGACGCTACGACGGGCCGCTCCGGTGTTCCATCGGATTTCGGACCTGCGGCGAGGTGGTGCCTCCCCCGGTCGGGGTCGTACTCTCGACGCAGTCGGGCCGAGCCGGGAAGCCCGTCGAGTTGGGAGATGACATGCATCGTCGAGTGATCGGCAGCCTGATGGTGGCCGTCGTCGCGCTGGTGAGCGCCTGTGCGCCGGAGATTCCCACCCGAGCGACCACGGTTCGCACCGTGACCCCACTCCCCACCGAGTGTCCGGCGAACGCACCGACGGTGGCACCGCAGAGCATCACCGCGCTCGGCCGTGGGTCGGCCCTGATCGCGCCGGCCGACTACGAGCCCGGGGTGGCGTACCCGCTGCTCGTGAGCCTCCATCCGTTCATCCTCGCCCCCGATGCGTGGGAGGCGTACAGCGGTCTCGCCGCCGCGGCGTCCCAGCGGGGTTACTGGGTGCTCCTGCCGCAGGGGTCGGACCCGGGTCCTCGCTGGGCGGTCCCGGGTGGGCTCGACACCGGGCCCGACGACATCGCCTGGGTCGACGCCCTCATCCGGACCACCGCCGACACGGTCTGCGTCGACGGCGACCGCGTCTTCGCCGCCGGGTTCTCGGCCGGTGCGGCGATGTCGGTGGCCGTCAGCTGCGAGCTTCCCGGCCGCTTCCGGGCGATCGCCGGCTCCGGCGGCACGAACCTCACGTCGCTGTGCCCCGACGGCGCACCGGTCGACACGATGATTCTGCACGGGTCCGCTGATCCGATCGCCCCGGTGACGGGAAGCGAGACGGTCTTCGCTCCGCCACTCGGTCTCACCGTCGACGCCGTCGTGGCGAGTTTCGCCGGGCGCAACGGGTGCGTCGGTCCGCCGGCCGCGGTCACCCTGACCTCCTCGGTCACGATCGACCGGTACAGCTGTGGCGCTCACCGCCTCGAGTACTACCGGATGTTGGGCGCCGGTCACACCTGGGCGGGTTCTCCGATCCCGCTCGATATCGTGACAGGACCCACCGATCACTCGTTCTCCGCCACGAACGTCGTGCTCGACTTCTTCGGAGCATCATGAGCAACAACGCCCCTTCAACCCCCGATCTCGACGTCGTCGTCGTCGGTGCCGGAATCGTCGGTCTGGCCGCCGCGCGAGCGGTCCAGACCAACCGGCCCGGTAGCCGGGTCACGGTTGTCGAGAAGGAATCCAAGGTCGCCGCGCACCAGACGGGTCGCAACTCCGGCGTCATCCATTCCGGCATCTACTACCCGCCCGGTTCGAACAAGGCGAACATGGTCGCCGCCGGTCGTTCGATGCTGTTCGACTTCTGTGAGCGTCACGACATCCCCACCGATGTGTGCGGCAAGGTCATCGTCGCCACGCGGGTCGACGAGTTGGAGCGGCTCCGCGGCTTGGAGGCTCGGGGCAAGCAGCACGGGTTGAACACGACGTGGCTCACCCGGGCCGAGCTGCGCGAACGCGAGCCCAACGTCGAGGGCTTGGGAGCGCTGCTGGTGCCCGAGGCCGGCATCACCGACTACGTGGCGATGTGTCGCGCGCTGGTCACCGAGATCGAGGCCAACGGCGGCGAGGTCCACTTCGACACACCGGTGGAATCGATCACCGAGGCCACCGATGGGGTGACACTGCGTACGTCGAAGGGTGCGCTGCGCGCCCGCACGATGATCAACTGCTCGGGTCTCCATTCCGACCGGGTGGCGAAGCTGGCGGGTCGACAGGTGAAGGCGCGCATCATGCCGTTCCGCGGCGAGTACTACGAGCTCACGCCGAGCGCCCGCTCACTCGTGAAGCACCTGGTGTATCCGGTGCCCGACCCACGATTCCCGTTCCTCGGCGTGCACTTCACCCGAATGATCGACGGGGAGATCCACGCCGGCCCCAACGCCGTGGTGGCGCTGGCCCGCGAGGGCTACACCTGGCGCGTCGCCAACCGCATCGATCTCAAGGAGATGGCGTTCGACAAGGGCAGTTGGATCCTCGCCAAGAAGTACTGGCGGACCGGTGCCGGTGAGATGGTGCGCTCGCTGTCGAAGGCCGCGTTCGTCCGGGCGCTTCAGAACCTCGTCCCTGCGGTGACGGCCAACGATCTGATCAAGAGCAAGGCCGGCATCCGGGCGCAGGCGATCCGACCCGACGGCACGCTCGTCGACGACTTCGAGTTCGCCGATGGGCCTCGCTCGGTGCACGTCGTCAACGCCCCGTCACCGGCGGCGACTGCGAGCCTCGCGATCGGCGAGGAGATCGCGAACCGTTGGTCGAAGCTCGACTGATCTGGCCGTCGGCCCGCTGATCGCCATAGGTTGCCCGCCGTGGACAGCCCGGTGGCCCTGGCAGAGCTCGCACGACTGATCGAGGATCGACGAGACGCCGAGCGTCCGTTCGTCGTCGGCATCACGGGCAGCGTCGCTGTTGGCAAGAGCACCCTGGCCGCCCGTCTCGCCGAGACGATCACCGCCGGTGCGCCGACGGTGTCGACCGCGGTCGTGTCGAGCGACAGTTTCCTGCTCCCCAACGCGGTGCTCGCCGATCGGGGGCTGGTGATGCAGAAGGGGTATCCGGCCTCGTTCGACCTCGACGCGCTGGGGTCATTCCTTCGGAGGGTGAGGGCCGGCGCGAACGATCTGGTCGTCCCGGTGTATGACCACTTCACCTACGACATCGTCGACGGCGCAACCCACGCCCTGCCCGCTGCGGACGTTGTGGTGATCGAGGGGTTGGCGTTGCTCGGCGATCCGGCGATCGTGGAGCTGCTCGACCTGTCGGTCTATCTGGATGCCGACGTGACCGACATCGAGGGGTGGTACGTGCACCGGTTCGTGCAGCACGCGTTGCGGGCGAACGACGAGCCCGGTGGCTTCTGGGACCTGTTCGCGGGGATGGACGCCGAGCGCCTTCGGGAGTCGGCGCTGTTCACGTGGACCGCGATCAACCTGCCGAATCTCCTCGACCACGTGCAACCCACGAGAACCCACGCCGACATCGTGGTGACAAAAGGCGCGGACCACTCCGTCACGAGCATCACCCTGCGCTGAGCCGCCGAGCGAAGCAACGACGGCGCTCAGCCAGTCCAGCCGGCGAGCCGCCGAGCAAAGACGGCGCTCAGCCAGTCCAGCCGGCGAGCCGCCGAGCGAAGCGAGGAGCGCGAGACGGGCCCCCGACGTACGGGCCGCGCGATGCAAGGTCTACCGATCGAGGTACCGGAGCGATAGTAGGGAGCGAAGCGACCGTGCCTAGCGGAGGTGGCCTCGATCCGAAAAAGAGACGAGGGCCCCGGGGGGTAGGGCCCTCGTCGGTCGTCCGGCGGTTCGCCGTCGACCCATCTCGGCGGCAAGGGGGGTAGCCGCTCGAGACATCTGTGGATCCCGCCAGGGATCTGGCCCGACCGGGGTCGAGGCACGTTGGCCCGGGTGCCGACCGGAGCCGGCACCGACGGGATCAGATCACGCCGTCTTCTTGGCGGCGACCTTCTTGGCGACCGGCTTGCGGTCGAGCACGACGTCGGTCAGGGGCGCAGCGGCCTTGGCGACCGCGAGGGCGATGTCCTTGTTCGTGTCGATGATCGACTTGGCGAACTTGTACTGGTTGTCGATCAGTTCCTTGGGGGTGGGGATCTGGTCGGCGTAGGGCACGGCCGGGATGCTCGGGAACCGGTCGATGACGAACTCGACGACGGTGGAGACACCGGTGGTGATGGGCTCCTTGACGGTCGAGATGTATCCGACGACCGAGGACTGCACGTCGGTGAGCTTGTCGAGCACGGGGGTAGTCATGAGGGGTTTCCTTTTGGAAGTGAGCCCTGTCTCTCTTGGCGACCAGGCTCCGTTGGTATGTGCTAACTGTAGCAAGCACTTGCTCACTCCGTCAACCCTTTTGCTTGCAATTGTTTGCGTGTCGTCCGTCACGCCAAGGCAGACGTGACGGATCGGAGGGAATGCGCAGATCCCCTTGCCGGTTCCAGAGATACCTGACTAATTTGGTCGGGTATTCTCGAGCCCACAGGTTCGATCCAATGAATCCGACGCACACGAAAGATGTGAGGCAACCATGACCGTCCGACTCGGCGACGACGCCCCCGACTTCACCGCAGAGACCACCCAGGGCACCATCAACTTCCTCGACTGGAAGGGTGACAGCTGGGCCATCCTCTTCTCCCACCCCAAGGACTTCACGCCGGTCTGCACGACCGAGCTCGGCACGGTCGCCAAGCTCAAGCCGGAGTTCGACAAGCGCAACGTCAAGGTCATCGGCTTGTCGGTCGACGAGCTCGGCAACCACACCGAGTGGGCGAAGGACATCGCCGAGACCCAGGGTGCCGAGGTCAACTTCCCGATCATCGCCGACGGTGATCGCAAGGTGTCCGACCTCTACGACCTCATCCACCCCAACGCCAACGACACCCTCACGGTGCGGTCGGTCTACGTGATCGGCCCCGACAACAAGGTGAAGTTGATCATCACCTACCCGGCCTCGACCGGGCGCAACTTCGACGAGATCCTCCGCGTGGTCGACTCGCTCCAGCTGACCGCGAAGTTCTCGGTGGCAACCCCCGCCAACTGGAACGACGGCGATGAGGTCATCATCGGCAGCGGCGTCACCGACGAGGCCGCGAAGGAGAAGTTCCCCGAGGGGTGGCGCGCCGAGAAGCCGTACCTGCGTTACGTGCCCCAGCCGCAAGGCTGATCGGAACAGCCGCAGGGCTGATCACCCGAAACGAATACCACGTCGAGCGCCCGTCGGTCGGCTCGAACCGGAGTCCAGACTCTGGTTCAGGCCCCGGCGGGCGCTGTCGCGGTCGCCAACGAGAACACGAGTCGCCAGCCGACCGGGTCGACCCCCAGCTCGGTCCAGCTCGCTTCGGCCTCGTCGCGCCAGGTGACGTCGGCGTCGTGGCCCACGGCCTCCGCCACCGATGCCCGTGCCAGATCGATCGTCGCGCGGGTGAGGCGATCCCCCGTGCCGTCCACTTCGGCGCGGGCGTGGGCGAAGTCGTCGATCCAGCTCGACGCCCGACCGAGCCCGAGCGCGATCTTGACCATGGCCCGGTCGAGGTAGGTGCTGTCGTCACCAACCTGCGCGTCGATCGCTGCCACCGCTTCGTGATCGCCTTGGATCGCGGCGATGAGCGCACGACTCGAGAGGGCATAGCCGTTCAGCACACTGCCCTTGCGGTCGGCGAAGCGTTGGGCGTCGTGGTCGACTGCGAGCAGTTCGACCGCCGCATCGAGGTGACCGGCCTGCACGAGGGCGAGGCTGACGGCGGCGACGAACTCGGCGGGGCGTTCGCCGGTGGCATCGTTCTGGATCAACTTGGCGACGGTCAGCGGGTCGAACGCCTGCTCGACACCGAGCTGCACCCGAGCTGCGATCGACGACGCGACCGACATCATGCTCTGCGGGCCGATCGTGTCGATCGTCAGGTCGCCGACGGCGCGGTCGACCATCTCGAGCCCTTCGGTGATGTACCCCGACATGAGATGCCCACGGCCCGACAGCGTCAGCGCCTGCTGGAGCCCCGTCGGATCGCCGATCGAGGTGAAGAGCGAGACCGATCGGTTGGCCACCTCGAGCGCGGCGCCGGTTCGGCCCTCCCACAGGTCGATGGCTCCGATCACGATGAGCATCATCGCCTGGGCCCAACGGTCGTTTCGCCGTTCGCTCTCGCGCAGGATCCGGCTTGCGAGCTCGCCGGCCTCGGCGAACCGCCCTTGGTAGAACCGCACGAACGCCAGGAGACCTTCGGTCCAGGCCAGCCCGGTCTGGTCATCGATCTCGGTGAACGCTGCGAAGGCCTCGCCGAGACGTGATTCGGCATCGACGATCCGGCCGGTCACGAACGAGATCCACGCCAAGTTCTGGAGCGCCCACGCCTCGCCGCGTCGGTCCTCGACCTGACGGAACGCGATCAGTGACTGGGCGATCGGATCCTCGGCGGCCGCAGCGTCGCTTCGGTACAGGGCCGCCATGCCCTTGAGCCGAAGGGCCTCGGCCCGGCTGTGCACGTCATCGAGTTCGTCGAAGCGGGCGACGGCCGAATCGAAGTGGGTCACGGCGTGTTCGTAGTTGCCCTCCCGCGACTCGATCTCGCCGAGCAGCAGCTCGACTCTGGCGGCGCCGACGGCATCGTCGGTGGCGGCGACGATTCGGCCGCCTCCTCGGCGTCGACCCGAGCGCCGGCGAAATTCCACATCTCATTGCGGGCCCGGGCTCGACCGACCAGGAAGACGAACAGGTCTCGGTGATGCTCCTCGGCGGTCGCCAGCTCGATCGCCTGGTCGTAGAGGCGGGAGGCGAGTGGCCACGATGCGGACTGGTCAGCGCGCCGCGCCGCTTCGCCGAGCCATCGGATCGCACGATCGTCGAGTGAGTCCGTCTCGATCGACCGTCCGAGCTCGCGGGCCAGTCGCGCCGCCTCGGCGAAGTGGCGCGACACCATGTCGACGAACCCGTCGTCGATGAACCGCCCGCCGGACGCCGCCTCGAGGTACTTGGCGATGCCGTGGTGCCGGCGGAGTCGCTCGTTCTTGGTGAGTCGGGCGTAGGCGATCTCGCGGACGATGTCGCTGCGGAACGCCCAGTCGTCACCGTCGAGCACGAAGATGTCCTTGGTCGCCAACGACTCGACGAGACCTTCGATGTCGGGGATGGCACGGAACGCTCGCGCGAGCTCGTTGAGCGCCATCACCGGGCCACTCGCTCCCCACACCGACGCATCCTCGAGCACGAGCTGCTCGTCCGCTGTCAGGCCGTCGATCCGGGCAGCGATCAGGCCGCGGAGCGTGTCGGGGACGTCACCGGCGTCTCCACCGCCCTCGCGATCGCTCAGCAGCGTGGCCAGCTCCTCGAGGTAGAACGGGTTGCCGCCACTTCGATCGAGGAGCATCGAGCGGACGTGCTCGGGGACGTCGGCGTTGAGGAGGGCGTCGAGCAACTCCGCGGCGGCGCCGCGTTCGAGCGGGTCGAGGTTCATGACGATGGAGTTCTGACGACCAGCCCGCGGCGACCACCGGTCGAGCAGGGCGCGGCGCGCCGTCGCGACGAGCACGAACGGTTGACGTGCGAGGCGTTCGCTCATGTCGTCGATGAGATCGAGCACCTGCTGGTCGGCCCAGTGCAGGTCGGCCAGGCGGATGACGACAGGCCGCACCTTCACCCCGGCTTCGATGAAGGAGTACAGCGCTGACGATGCTTCGACCCGCGCCCGTGCGGCGTCGAGCGAGCGCAGCGGACCGTCGTAGCCCATGAGGTGCAGAAGGCCCGTGACGATTCCGGTGGCCGTGGCCGGCTCCCCGACAACGAATTCGACGGCCTGGGTGCACTTCTGGCGAGCGACGTCGAGGGCGTCGTCGAGCTCGATCGAACACGCCTCGCGTATCGCCTCGGCGATCGGCCACCAGGGGTTGGCCTCGCCGTAGGGGACGCAGCGGCCGTTGAGCACCGAGGTGGTGGGGTCGATGCCGAGCACCAGCGGGGCGATCTCGTTGGCGAGCCGTGTCTTGCCCACTCCGGCCTCACCCAGCAGCAGGACCATCTGGCCGCGGTCGTGCGCGATCGAGAGCTCGACGAGATTGCGCAGCACCGTGAGCTCGGTGTCGCGCCCGACCAGCGGGGTGATCCGACGCGGCCGGTAGCCCGGAGGAACGAGCGCCTCGGTCGCCGCCCACACGTCGACGGCCGCCTCTCGACCGCGAACGATCAGTGAACCCCGAGACTCGTATCCGATGACCTCGCGGGTGGCCTGGTAGGTCGCTGCGCCGACGAGCACCTCGCCGGGGTTGGCGGACGTCTCGAGGCGGGATGCCGTGTTCACCACATCGCCCATCGCGGTGTAGTCGCCTCCGGCGCGGAGCGCCCCGACGAGCACTTCGCCGGTGTTCACGCCGATCCGCATGCGGATGCCGATGGACGATTCGGTCGCGTACTCGGCGAGGGTCTCCTGCATACGGAGCGCGGCGCGAACAGCCCGCTCGGCATCGTCCTCGTGAGCGACCGGGGCGCCGAACAGCGCCACGATCGCGTCGCCGACGATCTTGTCGACGCGACCGCCGAAGTCATGCACATCGTGGACGAGGCGTTCGAACGCGACGTCAACCAGCCGCTTCACCCGCTCGGGATCGAGGTTCTCGGAGAGCGTCGTGAACCCCACGATGTCCGCGAACACGACCGTGACGACCCGACGCTCGTCGGCGTGGGTGCGGGTGGCGTGTCCACACGACGCGCAGAACCGGGCGTCCGGCCGGTTGTCCGCCCCACAGTTCGCGCACGTCATCGACCGTCATCCTACGGGTGCTACCTGCCGCAAACTCTTTCAAATCCAACAGAGGACGGACGCCGGACTCCCGTTCTTCGAACGCACTGCGTACCATGGCCTCCGGTTTCGGAGCTGCCCGGGAGGACATCAGCGTGACGTGGTGGCGACGGCCAGGGGTGTGGGCGGTGGCGAGCGCGCTCGGCGTGTTCATCGCCAACGCCGGCGGCCTCACCATCGGCGACGACGGCATCGGCTACCAGGCCACGGCCGACAGCCTGCTCGCCGGCCGCGGGCTCGGCTACTTCCTCGAACCGCGCCTCACGATCTGGCCCCCGGGCTGGCCGGTCCTCATGGCCGCGGTGGCGAAGATCACCCCGCTCGACACCGAGCAGGCGGCCATCGTGCTCAACGCCGTCGTGGCCTTCACCATTGTTCTCGTGGTCCACCGCCTCTTGGTCCGCCTCGTTCGCAACGAGAACCTGATCACCATCGGGACGATCGTGAGTGCCCTCGGTGCCTCGGCGATGGTGTTCGGCCACCTCCTCATGACCGACGCCGCGTTCGCCGCCGTCACCCTCGGACTGTTCCTGACCCTGCTCAACTACCGCGACACCCAACGGCCGGCTTGGCTCGCCGGCGCCGTCGCGCTGGTGTGGGCGGGCTTCATGATCCGCTACGCCGGTGTTGTACACATCGGCACGGTCGGCCTGTGGTTGTTGGCCGACCGCCGCAAGAAGATCGTGCCGCGGCTCCGCGACGCCGCGGTGTTCGGCGGGCTCGCCGCGATCGTTCCGGTCGCGTGGGTGTTGCGGAACCTCAGCATCGACGACACCACGCTGGGCGTCCGCTATTCGTCGTCCCGCGGGCTCATCCCCAATGCGTTCGACACGTTTGCGACGATCGGCAACTTCCTCGTGCCCGGCGTCGAGATCGAACGACGCACGATCTGGGCGGCCGTCGCAGCAATCGGCTGCCTCGTGATGCTGACGATGCTGTGGCGAGTGATCGGACGCGATCGCCGGTTCCGGTCGGCCGCCGGCATCGTGGACGTGGTCGCCAGCCCTGCCGGCCTCCTGGTGCTGCATGTCGGTGTGTACGCGGCCTACATGCTCTACGCACGGTCGACGACTGGCCTCAACCAGCTCGACTTCCGGTTGCTGAACCCGCTGTACCTGCCGCTCGTCATCAGCGCGCTGGTGATCCTCGATCGCGTGTCCGGTACCGGCGACAACACGGTGCCGACAACCTGGTCGACCGCGGCCCGCGCGACAGCGTTCACGTGGGCCGGCCTCAACGTCGCCGTCGGGGTCGGCATGATCGGCTACTTCGCCACCTCACCCGACCTCTTCGTCGGCAACTACGAACGTCCTGCGTTCGAGAAGGTCCGGTCCAGCCCCGCCCTCGAGTCGCTCCCCACCGGGTGCTCGGTCTCGTCCAATCTGCCGAACGCCCTGTACGGGTCGGGGGTCGACGCGCAGTGGAGCCCCCGTGAGACGGGACTGGAGTCGAACGATGTCGTCTCCGACCTGCCCGACCTCGAGCGCTCGCTCGCGGCCGGTGATGGCGAGTTCTGCCTCGTATGGATGGACCTCGAGCCCACCTACGGCAACCTCGCCACGCTCGACGAGCTCATGGAACGGTTCGACCTGGTCGAGCTCGCTCGCGACGGCGACGTCACCACCTACCGCATCGAACCCAAGTAGCCCGAGCCCGAAACGGCGAGCGGGTGCGGAGTGTGAGTAGGGAGCGCAGCGACCGTACCTAACGAAGCAGCCCCGAGCCCGAAACGGCGAGCGGGTGCGGAGTGTGAGTAGGGAGCGCAGCGACCGTACCTAACGAAGCAGCCCCGAGCCCGAAACGCGGAACCGCCACGGTCAGCCGCCCGGCTTGCGGGCGAACCCGGTGAGATTCCGG
>CALMLJ010000149.1 GCA_937868025.1 uncultured Acidimicrobiaceae bacterium | reverse complement strand
GGTCAGTTGTCAGCGGCCGGGGGTGCGGTGCACTGCGTCGAGAGCATGCTGTGGCGCGTCGTGAGATGCTGCTTCGACCGGCGATCGAGTGCCCATGACTGCACCAGATCGTCGGGCGGCATGAGGCCCAGGTAGTCGCAGGCCCCGACCTGGTCGGTGTCGCCGCGGATCTGGGAGAACACCTGGGTGGGCTGCCCCTCGATGCGGAGCGACACCTGGTCGATGCCGGCGATGTCGGTCGCGGTCATGACGATCTGGGCGGTGGCCTGCGAGCGGCCGGTGCCGACGAGGTTGTCGAACTCCTTCGACACGTCGACATCGAGGAGCGTGCCGATTCGGGTGACGCCCAACAGGCGCGTGCCCGTCGGGATCTGTGAGACGACGTCGTCGGCGGCGCTCGGAGGAACGCCCTCGAACAGCGCGCCGAGGGCGTCGTCGACCGAGCGGCTCGGCACCTCTTGGGCGACGTTGATCAGCTGGTTGTTGGCGATGAAGAACAGGAACGCCGCGGTGTCGCCCGCTTCGGTGTTGGCCTGGTCGTTCGTCGCCTCGGTGGTGCTGGAGGTGGCGATCACCGCCCGGGGCGAGCTGTCGAGCGGCACGCCGCAGGCGCCGACGACCAGCGTTCCGGCCGCCACCAGGAGGGCAGCCGTTCGGCGCAGCCGGACGGTCATACCATCGCCTCCGCCTCGTCGAGGGATCGTTCCGCCGGATCGTCGGCGGGCTCCACCAACGGCAGTTCGACGACGAAGCGGGAGCCGGGCAGACCGTCGTTGCGGCCTTCGACCCACACCGAGCCTCCGTGGAGGCGGGCGTGCTCGGCGGCCAGCGCGAGGCCCAGGCCGACCCCGAGGTCGGTGCCACGGCTGCCACCCTGGCCGCCTCGGTTGAACCGGTCGAAGATCTTCGCCCGCTCCGCCTCGGGCACACCCGGTCCGGCGTCCTCGACCGCGATCTGCACCGTGTCGAGGCGGGGCTCCTCGTCGCCGGACGTCGAGTCGTCGGTCGATGCCGACACCCGCTCGACGGTGATGCCGGTGGCGCCGTTGGCGTACTTCTTGGCGTTGTCGATGAAGTTCGCGAGGATGCGCATCAGACGGCGCTTGTCGCACGAGATGAGGAGATCGTCGAGGCCGGACCCCTCGACGGGGATCGGATCACGTGAGAGCGACCGCACCGCCTGCTTGATCGTCTCGACCAGCAGCACCTCGTCGAGCTCGAGCCGCACCGCTCCGGCATCGAAACGACTGATCTCGAGCAGGTCCTCGACCAGCTGCGTGAACCGCTCCATGTCGCTCGACAGCAGATCCAAGGCGATCTGCGCCCGGTCGGGCATCTCCTCGCGGGCGTTGCGCAGCACCTCGAGTGACGCGTTGAACGTGGTCAGGGGGGAGCGCAGCTCGTGGCTGACGTCGGAGGCGAACTGCGCGTCGCGGTCGATGCGCATCTGCATCGACGACACCATCGCGTTGAACGACGAGACGAGCTGGCCGAGGTCGGGGTCGTCGGCCCATTCGGTGTCGACGAGACGGGCGTCGAACTTGCCGAGCGAGATGGCCTCGGCGACCTGGGAGACATCGGCGAGCGGGCGGAGCACCCGCCGGCTCGCCCAGAACCCGAGCACCCCGCCGAGCAGCGCTGCGACCAGGCACGCGCCGACGAGGCGGTAGCCGAGGCTGTCGATCGCCCGACCGATGTCGTCGATCTGGTTGATCTCGAAGTAGCCGCCCTGGCCCCCGGCGATCGGCACGCCGACGGCGAGCAACGTCTCGCCGTCACGCTCGTAGCGCATGATGCCGGCCTGGTGATCGACGATGACCTGGACACGCAGGGCTCGGGGGAGGGCGCTCGTGCCGTAGCGGGCGTCGAGGCTGATCGAGCGGAGGTCGCCGTCGGACCCCTCGGTCACGGGGACGAGCGCCGACGGCTTGCCCGCGGTCGAGAGCGAGCCGAACAGCGTCTGGGCGTCGATGTCGGGCGACGTCAACTTGTCGGCGAGCGTCGCCCCGTTGATGAGGGTGCGTTCCTGGACGAGTCGCTCGCGCTGGTCGAGCAGGTTGGAACGGCTGAGCGTGACCGAGGTGATCGAGAGCAGACCGGCGATGAGGGTTGCGCCCAGCGTGAAGCTGGCGACGATGCGGGCCCGGAGGCCCAGCTGGCCGAACGGTCGGAACCTCGAGGCGTCGAGGGCGGCGCGGTCGACGCTCACGGCTGCAGCTTGTAGCCGAGCCCTCGCACGGTGACGACGTAGCGCGGCTCGGCCGGGTCGGCCTCGACCTTGGTGCGGAGGCGCCGGATGTGGACGTCGACGAGTCGACCGTCGCCGAAGTAGTCGTGGCCCCACACCTTCTCGAGGAGCGCCTCGCGACTGAACACGCGGCCGGCGTTCGCTGCGAGTTCCACGAGCAGGCGGAACTCGGTCTTGGTGAGGTGGATCTCCTCACCGTTGCGGGTGACCGTGCCCTCCTGGGGGACGATCTCGAGGTCGGCGAACCGCATGCGGGTCACCCCGGTGTCGGCCGACCGGGCCCGTCGGAGCAGCGCCCGGATCCGTGCCGACAGCTCCTTCGGGACGAACGGTTTGGTGAGGTAGTCGTCGGCGCCCGCTTCGAGCCCGGCGACCACGTCGTGGGTGTCGGCGCGGGCGGTGACCATGACGATCGGCACGTCACTCAGCCGGCGGATGGCGCGGCACACGTCGAATCCGTCGAGACCGGGCAGCATGATGTCGATCAGGACGACGTCGGTGGGCTGCCGGGCGAAGTACGCGATGGCCTCCTCACCGTTGGTCGCCTCCGCGACCTCCCAGCCCTCGTCCTCGAGCGCCAACTTCACCGAGGTGCGGATTCGTTCGTCGTCCTCGACCGTCAAGATTCGTGTGCCCACGCCCGTGAGTCTCGCACGCCGCAGCCGCTCGATCGGGTCTCTCGGTGCGGGCGACCCGGTTGTTCCCCCGCTCGGGTCCGGTCCGCTCCGCCGTCGGGTGGTCGCTGACGGTTGGTCAGTGGTCGCCGGCGCCGTGCGCCAGCAACAGGTCGCGCAGCGGGCCCACGAGGGCGGGGTGTGCGGCGATGATGCCGTCGAGGGGGAGTGCCGGACCGCCCCGTAGGTGCTCCACCGCGGCGCCGGCCTCGGCGGCGATGATCTCGCCGGCAGCCAGATCCCAGGCGTTGAGCCCGTGCTCGTAGTAGCCGTCGATGCGGCCGACGGCGACCGAGCACAGGTCGTACGCGGCGGCGCCGAGGCGACGGATGTCCCGGACCTGGCCGACGATGCGGGCCACGACTGCCGCCTGCGCCTCGCGTCGACGGGGGTCGTAGGCGAAGCCGGTCGAGATGAGGGCCTGTGCCAACGCCGGCGGTTCACCGAGGCGGAGTTGGTCCCCGTTGCGGTGGGAGCCGCCGCCGAGCCACGCGTGGTAGCGGTCGTCGGCGCTGATCTCGACGATCGCGCCGGCGATCGGGCGTCCGCCGACCGCGGCACCGATGCTGACGGCGTAGGGCGGGTGGCCGTAGACGAAGTTGGTGGTGCCGTCGATCGGGTCGACGATCCACACGATGCCGGTGGACCCGGCGTGCTCGGCGTCCTCTTCGGTCAGCAGGCCGTCGTCGGGACGGGCGTCGAGCAGCAGGCGACGGATGAGGACGTCGGACGCCTTGTCGAGCGAGGTGACCATGTCGGTGTCGGTCGACTTGGTCTCGACGCCGAACCCGGCGCGGCGTTCGGCGCGCACCATGTCGGCCGCGGCGACGGCGGTCCGGAGAGCGAGGTCGGCGAGCTCGGCAGGATCGGCGGGCAGATCGCCGGCCGTGAGGGGCTGAACATCGGGTGGCACGTGGCCAACCTACCGGTTGGTGCTACCGGCCCTTGCCCAGCAGCTGCTCGACCGGGGTGAGCTCGTCGCCCCGGGCGGCGTCGCTCGAGGTCCATTCGGCGAGCGCCCGCAGGCTCAGCACCGAGACGACCGCGGCGCCGAGCGAGAACACGACCGTGCCTCCCAACATGAGGAACCCCGAGAGCAGCGTGCTCTCGTCGGACAGGTCGGCGAACCAGTAGCCGATGGCGCCCCCGAGCGCTCCGCAGATGAGGATCGACGCGAACGCGATCACGCGGGCTCGCACCGATGGGAGGGCGCTCTGGGGTTCCGACATCGTCGTGAGCGTACCCGCCGTTGCCGCTGCGAATTGCTCAAGGGGGTGGGAGAGCGGGCCGATCTACCCAGTGGGATGGGTCCAACGCCTTCTGGTGTTCGATCGCCAGATCTTTACTGTAAGTGGCAGCGTCGCCGCAGAAGGTGACTGCCGCACCGAACTGGTGACCGACCGCCCACGGCGATCGACGAGGAGACAGGCCATGCACGAGGTAGCCGGAGACCAGACCATGAGTTCGCAGGGACTGAACGACTGGGAGCGGGGCAGCATGATCCCGCCGCGTCGCCTCGGCGCGCTGCTGAGCGACGCCCGCGCCAAGCAGGGCAACACGCTCGAAGACCTGGCCGAACGCTCGAACGGTCGATTCTCCCTCGCAGCCCTCAGCTCGATCGAGCGGGGTTCGCGCGATGTGTCCGACGAGGACGCCCGGAAGCTCGCCACGATCTACGGACTCGAGTCCACGTCGCTCGTCCCGCCGCGTTCGAAGCTGATCGTCGACCTGAGCGAGGGGCTGCTCACCGTCGACGACCGCAGCCTTCGCGTCGGCCGCTCCTCGCCGTCGCGTGACGAGGTGCTCGCCCGCTACCTCACACTCGTCTACTCCATGCGCCGCCTCGAGCCGGGCGCTCCGCTCACGCTCCGCGTCGACGATCTCGACGTCCTGGGACGCGCGCTCCGCGTCGGCAGCCGGACACTCGAAACCGATCTCGAGTCTCTCATGGCCCACCCCGAGCACCTGCTCGGCTGGCGCTCGCGTCTGCTCAAGCGCCGCGTGCTCATCCCCGCCGCCGGTGTGATGGTCGCGCTCCTCGGTGTCGGCGCCCTCGTCCTCGTGCAGGGCCCGCAGTCCGCTGAGGCGGGCACCAACCCGTCCGTAGCCGTCCCCGCCGCCACGGCCACGGCACCGGTCCCCGTCGACATCGGCTCGGCCGTCGTGCAGGAGCGCAACGCCGACGGAACCCCCGGCCCCGTCGTCGTGCGCAACGGCGTCGATGCCCCGGTCTCGTCGACGAGCTCCGAGGTCGGGCTCATCGCACCGGAGACGACCGTCGCCGAGACGAGTGTCGGCGACGACAGCGGCGCCGTGTCGGTCGAGCGCACCCCCGAGGCGGCAGCGCAGGACGTCGCTGTCGGCTGAACGTCGGAGCGGCCGGCTGCCTACAATCGCCCGATGCTTCGCCGCCGCCCCCTTCGAACCCCCGCCGTTGCCGTCCTCGCCGTTGCCACGTTGCTGACAGCGGGGTGCGGCGGCTCCGACAAGACCGCTGACGCGCGCCCGTCGGCCCCGACGACCACGTTCGCGTTCCCCCAGGACGAACTCGTGGACGAGACCGGCAAGGCGGTGGTGGAGATCAGTGCGATCGACAACAGCCTCGAGCCGCGCTACGTCGAGATCTCGGTCGGGACCCGCGTGGTGTGGAAGAACGAGGGGCGCAACCCCCACGACATCCTCCCCGCCGTCGAGGGTGCGTTCGCCGGTGCCGCGGCGGCGGAGATGCCGCCCGGTTCGACCCACACCGTCACGTTCGACACGGCCGGCGACTTCCCGTACTACTGCTCGACGCACGGCACGATGAAGAACGGCATGAACGGCGCGATCCGGGTCGTCGCCGCCTCCTAGGTTCGACCGGCGGGTTGGTGCCTCGGCATCCCCCGAGATTGCCGTCAAGAGGTGACAGCGGTCACTAGGGTGCCGCAGATGAAACGCACACTGGTTGCACTGCTGATCCTGTCCAGCCTCGCCGTCGGCTGCGGCGACGACTCGAAGTCGGCCGACGACGGCGACTCCACCGCGACCACCGAGGCGGCCGCCGAGGGTCAGCGCACACTCGTCGTCCCCGACGACTACGACACCATCCAGGCCGCGGTCGACGCGACCCAGCCCGGCGACCTCGTGTACATCAAGAACGGCACCTACACCGAGGGCACGGTCGGCGTGACCGTGGAGACCGAGAACATCGTCATCCGTGGCGAGGACCGCAACAAGGTCATCATCGACGGCGAGTTCAAGCGCGACAACGGCATCAAGGTGTTCTCCAACGGCGTGGCCATCGAGAACCTGACGGTGCGCAACAACAACGGCAACGGCATCTTCTTCACGGGCGAGTACAACGACGACACGTCGAAGAACAAGATCCTCACGGGCTACCGGGCCAGCTACATCACGGCCTACAACAACGGCCTGTACGGCGTGTACGCCTTCAACGCCACCAAGGGGCAGTTCGACCACTCCTACGGTTCGGGTCACCCCGACTCGGCGTTCTACATCGGCCAGTGCAACCCCTGTGACGCGCTCCTGACCGACAACGAGTCCGAGCTCAACATGCTCGGCTACTCGGGCACGAACTCCACGGGCGTCACGATCGTCAACTCGTACTTCCACGACAACCGCAGTGGCATCGACCCCAACTCGCTCGACAGCGAGAAGCTCGCTCCCAACTCCGGCACGATCATGATCGGCAACCGGGTCATCGACAACAACAACGTGGAGGCACCCAACAACGAGGGCTTCCAGGAGGCCTACGGCAACGGCATCGTGCTCGGTGGCGTGTCGAACAACGTGGTCGAGCGCAACCTCATCACCGGTCACATCCTCTCGGGTGTGCTCGTCACCGATCTCCCCGACGGGTACAAGCCCGAGGGCAACAAGGTCCGCAACAACACGCTGTCGGGCAACAAGTTCGACCTCGCCTACCTCACGGTGAACTTCCCGTCGAACCTCTTCGGCAACTGCTTCGAGGGCAACACGTTCACGACGCAGTTCCCCGACGGGCTCCAGGACAAGGCGGCGTGCGGCGGCCCCGAGGTCGACCTCGGCGACCTCAGCAGCGTGATCGCCAGCGTGCCCCCGACCCCGCCCGACGTCGATTGGAAGGCCGTCAAGGCGCCGTCGGCGAAGGAGAACATGCCCGACGCGAAGAACGCCAAGGCCAAGCCGGCGACCGACGTGCCGGCCAAGATCGACCTCGACGCCATCACCACGCCGACGGCGTGACGACGGGGGAGCACTCGGGCCGCGACCGGGGTCCTCGACGTTGACCGAGATCGAGACCCCGTCGGGGCGCGTCGCCGGACGCGTCGTCGCCGACGACACGTCGCCCGTGCACGAGTTCACGGGCATCCGGTACGGCCTGCCGCCGGTCGGGCCGCTCCGGTTGCGCCCGCCGGTGGCGGTCCCGCCGTGGACCGGGGTGGTCGACGCGACCTCGACGCCGCCGCGGAGCATCCAACCGGCGACGATGCTTGCTCCCGCCGGCGATCCCGAGGAGGAGGACTGCCTCGCGCTCAATGTGTGGACCCCCGATCCCTCCGGATCGCTCCCCGTGATGGTGTGGATGCACGGGGGCAGCTTCACGTCGGGGTCCGGCTCGATCGCCTGGTACCAGGGTGCCCGCCTGGCTCGACGTGGGGTGGTGGTCGTCACCATCAACTACCGGTTGGGGGCCCTCGGGTTCCTCGACCTCGCCGCGCTCGGCGGCGACGACTGGGCCGGGTGCGCCAACGTCGGGCTCCAGGACCAGACCTTGGCGTTGACGTGGGTGCGCGATCACATCGCCGCGTTCGGCGGTGATCCTGCCCGGGTCACGATCTTCGGCGAGAGCGCCGGGGCCATGAGCGTGTCGACCCACCTGGCGGTCCCGGCCTCGTCGGGACTGTTCCGGCGGGTCATCGCCCAGTCCGGCGCCGCCGGTCACGTGCAGGACACCGAGTCGGGCCGCCGCGCCGCGACGCGGGCGCTCGACCTGCTCGGCGTCGGCCCGTCGACGCTCGCCCGGCTGGCCGATCTGCCGGCGGCGGCGTTCCGCGACGTCACCAACACCATGCAGAACGAGGACCCCGACCGCGACGTCCCGCTGCCGTTCCGACCGACCGTCGACGGCGTGGTGCTCCCGGTCGCCCCGCTCGACGCCCTCGCCTCGGGCGCCGCGTCGCACGTCGACCTGCTGGCGGGCACGAACCGGGACGAGATGAACCTGTTCCGGCTCATGGCGCTCCTCGACGGCGCCGCGCCCGATCTCGAGGACACCCGGCTGCTCCGCCGCCTCGACCGGGCGTTGGCGCGACTCGGGCGCACCACCGACGCCGAGACCGCCCTCGCTGCGTATCGGGCCCACCATCCCGAGGCCGGCAACGCCGACCTGTGGGCCGCGGTGTCCACCGACACGGTCTTCCGCATGCCGATGCTCGCCATGCTCGACGCGCACGTCACCGGAGGCGGGTCGGCGTGGTCGTACCACTTCACGCATGCCTCGTCGGGCTTCGGCGGCGCGCTCGGCGCGGCGCACGCCGTCGAGATCCCGTTCGTGTTCGACAACCTGGGTCAGCCCGGCACCGAGATGATGCTCGGCGACGTCACGCCCGAACGGCAACGATTCGCCGCCGACGTGGCCGATCGGTGGGTCACGTTCGCCACGGCCGACGACCTCACGGACGGCACCCCCGGGTGGACGGTGCCCGGCACCGATGAGGCATGGCCCGCGTACGAGCCCGACCGCCGTGCCCAGGTGCGGCTCGACGTCGACGCAGCGGTGATCGAGGCGCACCAGGACGATCTCCGCGAGCTGTGGCTCGGCGCCTGAGCCGCACGACGGTGCCCGGTTGGGAGAGACTGTGCCCGTGGACAGCGCAAGCGTGAGGGAGTGGCTCGTCGCCGGAGCCGTGATCGAGAC
>CALMLJ010000148.1 GCA_937868025.1 uncultured Acidimicrobiaceae bacterium | reverse complement strand
CGGCTACCAGGTGAGGTCGAGGGTGGCCCGCATGGTGGCCTCGAACGTCTCGTCGTCCATCGTCGAGCGCACCCCGAGCACGAGGTCGGCGTCGGCGCCGACGCGCACCCGGAACGGCGTGGACGGGTCGTCGATGGCGTCGGCGATCGCGGCGGCGACGACCTCGGGCCCGGGGCGCACACCTGCGACCTTGTCGTCGGAACCGTTCCACTGGTCGCGCAACTCGTCGTACACCGACAGGTGGTCGCCGTGGCTGATTCGCTCGCGTCCCGGTTCGTAGGCGGCTCCCGAAGCGATGTATCCGGGCTCGATCAGCACCACGCGGATGCCGAAGTGGCCGATCTCGTAGCGCAGGACCTCGGAGAAGCCCTCGAGTGCGTGCTTGGACGCGCAGTAGGCACCGCCGAACGGGATGCCGATGCGGCCCTGCACGGAGCCGACGTTGACGATGACGCCACCGCCCCGCTCCCGCAGCTGGGCGATCACGGCCTGGGACACCAGGACCGGCCCGACGACGTTGGTCTCGAGCACGCGGCGGAGGGCCTCGGCGGGGTACCCCTCGATCGGACCGGGCTCGCTCAGGCCGGCGTTGTTGACGATGCCGTCGAGGTCGCCGGCGGCGGCGATCGCCCGTGCGACCGACGTTTCGTCGGTCACGTCGAGCTGCAGCCGATCGGCGACATCGAGGTCGTGCAGCGCGTCGACACGGCGGGCGGTGGCGACGACCTCGTGGCCCCGCTTCGTGAGCTCGATCGCGGTCGCCCGCCCGATTCCGGTGGCGGCCCCGGTGACCAGGATCCTCATCGGACGCCCCTCACGGCGCCGTGACGGCGCTGTGGTCGACGACGGTGAGGGTCTCCAGGTCGGCGGTCTCGTCGAAATGCCGGACGCTGAATGCCGCCAGGGCTTCGTCGGAGATGAACATCGCCGACGGGGGAGTGCCCTCGTCGCGGGAGCGGACGAATTGCTTGTCGTTGCGCAGGTACGGCCGGTAGAAGTCGAGGGCATCGTCGAGGAGGGCGTCGGCCTCGCGCAGCTCGGAGCGGTCCTCGATCAGCTCGAGGCGGAGCCGTTCGATCGAGCTCTCGGGCCCGACCCGAGCCCGCTCGAGGGTGACCGGGAACGGGTTGGTGAGGTGGAAGTACGAGAGTTCGTCGCCGCCGTGGCCGCCGTCGGCGAGGTCGACCGCCTCGGACACCAACAGGTCGACCGGAACGAGGTTCAGCGACGACTGGGGTTCGAGGAAGAGCTGGACACGGTTGTTGTCGAGGTAGCCGGCCTCGTTGCCCTCGACGAGCCCGCAGAACTTCGACAGGCCCCGGAGGAAGCCGTAGTAGCCGCTCGATGACGTCGACCGGTAGGTGGACATGTTGCCGATCACGATGGACGGTCGCATGATGCGGACCCGGTCGAACTCCCCGGCCCGGTCGACCACGAGGTCCTCGCCCTGGCGCTTGGACGCCTCGTACCAGTTGTTCGGCTCGTAGCTCGGGTCGAACGGTTCCTCGTGCACCTCGCCGGTACGAATGCCAGCGACGTAGGCGGTGCTGATGTGGTTGAGCTCGCCGATGCCGAGCCCGGTGATGGCGTCGAGCAGGTGGCGTGTGCCGTCGACGTTGGTGCCGACGATCTCGTCCTTGTGGCGGTCCTCGTAACGGAGCGATGCGGCGGAGTGCCAGCACTCGTCGGCCGGTGCCGCTGCGAGGATCGCACGGGCCTCGTCGCTCAGACCGAGGTCCTCGGCGGC
>CALMLJ010000147.1 GCA_937868025.1 uncultured Acidimicrobiaceae bacterium | reverse complement strand
TCGTTCGCCGGAGCCCGACCCCGACGACGATGACCGACGGCCGAACCGCCGACCGTTCACCTTCACTCAGTTGCCCTTGCCGGAGGCGTTCTGGATGGCAGTGATGATGCCGTCGGCACCGTCCTTCTCCTGCGTGGCGAAGAACTTCTTGTTCACGTCGCTCCAGCCACCGAAGTCGGCGACCGTCCAGAGCTTCTTCGGCGCCGGGAACGGGTCCTTGGGATCGTTCGCTCCCTCGACCTCACCGACCTCGACGTCGCTCACCGGTCGGAAGCCCTTGCTGGCGAAGATCTTCTGGCCGTCGTCGGACAACGCGAACTCGAGGAACTTCGCGGCCTTGGGGTTGGCGTCCTTGGTGACGGCGGCGGGGTTCTCGATGAGGAGGGTGTCGTCGGGGATGATGTACTCGAAGTCCTCACCGCTCTGACGAGCGAAGATCGCCTCGTTCTCGTAGGAGATGAGCACGTCACCGGTGCCACCTTGGAACGCGGTCGTGGCCTCACGACCCGAGCCGGCGAGCGTCACGGCGTTCTCGAAGAACTTGGTGATGAACTCCTTGCCGTCGTCGTCGGACCGACTGTCCTTGGTGGCGTGGGCCCAGCCGGCGAGGATGTTCCACCGGGCCGAGCCCGAGGATCCGGGGTTGGGGGTGACGATGCCGATGCCCGGCTTCACGATGTCGTCCCAGCCCTCGATGTTCTTGGGGTTGCCCTTGCGGACGACGAGGACCACAACGGAGTCGGACACGATGCCCTTGGTGGGCCCGGCGTTCCAGTCCTCGGCGACCAGACCGGCCTTGACGAGGCGGGTGACGTCGCCCTCGAGCGAGAAGTGCACGTAGTCGGCCTGCTTGCCGGCCTCGACGGCGCGGCTCTGGTCGCCCGATGCGCCGTAGGAGGTCTCGAAGGTGACGTTCTCACCGTCGACGGTGTTCGTCCACGCCTCCTGGAGGGCGTCGTTCGCCGCCTTCGGAACGGCGAACCCGACGAGCGAGATCGTTGACGACCCGTCGGCACCGGACGTGTCGTCGCTGGGCCCGCAAGCGGCCAGGGTTGCGGCGGCGAGCAGCGCAAGTGCGACTCGGGAGGTGCGGTGCTTCGGGCGGCGGGGCTTCATGGCGACCGACCCTAGGTAATCTCGACTGAATTGGTCAAGAATAAATCAGACTCAAATAGTCGGGTATCGAGTTCCGTCCTCAAACGCGACGCGAGCGTCGCCGCTCGGCGCGACGCTCGCAGCACATTTGCGGGTCTCAGATGGTCCAGAGACCGGACGTGATGGTGTCGACCTCGTCGGCGACGGACACCTTCGCCGTCACGTCGATGACCGAGTCGGGGTCATGGCCGTCGGTGCCACTGCCGTCGGACGACTCGTCGAACAACGAACGCACCGGTGCGAGGAAGCGGCTGATCGGCGCGTACGAATGGCGGTCGCCCACCCCGGCGCGCTTGTGGTGGTAGCGGAGCGGAACGTAGACGCTCAGCACGTCACGGGCGCGGGTCAACGCGACGTACATGAGCCGCCGCTCCTCCTCGAGCCCCTCGCTCGTCGACAGGCTCATGTCGGCCGGGAAGTTGCCGTCGGCCGCGTGGATGATGTGCACCGCACCCCACTCCATGCCCTTGGCTGAATGCACGGTCGAGAGCGTGAGGGCGTCGTCGTCCTTGTGCGGCTCGTCGGCCAGGTCGCCGGTCGAGGCCGGCGGTTCGAGCGTGAGCTCGGTCAGGAAGCGCGACCGTGACGTGTACGCCTCGGCACTGATCTGGAGCTGCTGCAGGTCGCCGGCGCGCACGTCGGCCCGGTCGTAGCGGCGATCGAAACTCGGCTCGCACCAGATCGTGAGCCGCTCCACCTGCACCGCCACCGCCGGTTCCGTGCCGTCGCGGCCGAGACAATCCGCGAACGCCTCGCGCAACGTATCGAGCTCCTCGCGGGCCGCGCTCGGCACCTTCAGCTCGTCCTTGAGGAACCGGTCGAGCGGAGTGCGGGCCGGTGCCGCGAGGTCGATACCGTCCAGGTCGCCGAGCCCCATCGCCTCCATCATCGAGCGCACCGTCGCCGGGCCGATGCCGGGCAACGTGCGCAGCACGCGGTTCCACGCCAGCTCGTCCCACGGATTGTCGAGCACCCGCAGGAGCGACACCAGATCCTTGACGTGCGCCGCCTCCAGGAACTTGAGGCCACCCCACTTCTGGTACGGGATGTCGCGCCGGCCGAGCTCCAGCTCCAGAACGTCGGAGTGGTAACCGGTGCGAAACAGGACCGACTGGTCGCTGAGCGGGAAGCCCTCCTCGCGCAGCTCGAGGATCGCGTCGGCGACGATTCGCGCCTGACCCAGCTCGTCGTGGCACGTGACCAGGAGCGGGCGACGGGTGCCGGGACGCTTCGGACGCAGGTGCTTGTCGAAGTGCTGATCGGACTGCGCCAACACCGCATTGGCGACGTCGAGGATCGGCCCGACCGACCGGTAGTTGTCCTCGAGGGTCACCTGCCTCGTGTCGGGCCGCCGATCGCCGAAGCTCCACATGTTGGCGACCGTCGCAGCACGGAACCCGTAGATGGACTGGGCGTCGTCGCCGACGACAGTCACCGACACACCACGATCGCCCATCATGTGGACGATGTCGGCCTGCACCGGATCGGTGTCCTGGAACTCGTCGACCAACACGTGGTCGAAGCGGGCAGCGACCTCGTCGCCGATCTCGCGGGAGGCCAGCATGCCCCGCCAGAACAACAGGAGATCGGCGTAGTCGAGCACGCGCCGAGCCCGCTTGCGACGGGTGTACTCCTCGAAGATCGGTGGGAGCGCCTCGAGATGGCCGACCACCCACGGGAACTCGGCACGAACGACGTCGCCCAACGGCCGCTGCGTGCCGACCACCTGGTCGTACACCGCGGCGATCGTCTCCTTCTTGGGGAACCGCGGCCCGGCCGTCTCGACGACACCGGCGCGCACGATGCCGAACATCTCGAGTGCGTCGCCCTGGTCCATCACGGTGAAGCTCGGGTCGAGCCCCACTCCCCTGCCATAGGTGCGCAGCAGGCGGTTGGCGACGGAGTGGAACGTGCCGCCCCAGACCTGCGCGGTCGCGGCGCCGTCGGTGAGGCGACCGGCACGGGCCAACATCTCCTGGGCCGCACGGCGCGTGAACGTGAGCAGCAGGATCCGGTTGGGCGGCACACCATCCTCGATGAGGCGAGCGACCCGCGCCGCGAGCGTGCCCGTCTTGCCCGTGCCGGC
>CALMLJ010000146.1 GCA_937868025.1 uncultured Acidimicrobiaceae bacterium | reverse complement strand
GGTCGGCGAGCACGACCGGACCACCGCTAGGTTCGGCGCCGTGCCGGCCGACATCGTCACCGATCCCGCCGGTCCGTTGGGGTTCACCCAGCGGGAGTGGCGAACGGTCCTCCCGCTCTCGTTCGCATCCTTCTTCGAGAACTACGACTACGCGCTCCTGTCGGTCGCGGCGCCGGTGTTGAGCAGCGGACTCGGCGTGAGCGCGACCGATTTCGGCATCGCCGTGTCGGTCATCCGGGTCTCGGGCCTCGCTGCGGTGGTGCTCGTTGGTCTGGCAGACCGGTTGGGGCGGCGGCACATGCTCCTCGTGACCCTGGCCGGTTTGGCCGTGTCCACGGGCCTGACCGCCGCGGCGTGGGGCATCGTCAGCTTCGTCGTGCTCAGTTCGTTGTCCCGGGTGTTCCTGTCCGCCGAGGGCGTGATGACCGGCGTGGTCATCGCCGAGGAGGTTCATCCGACCCGGAGGGGCCGCGCCATCTCGGTGTCGGGGCTCATCGGCCAGACCGGGTTCGGCGCCGTCGCGATCCTCGTGGCGGTGGTCCCGTCGTTGCCCCTCGGCTGGCGGTGGCTCTACCTCCTCGCGCTCGGCCCGTTGCTGCTGGTGGCCGGACTGCGCCGGAATCTCAGCGAGACCGAGGCCTTCCATGCCGCGGCGTCCGAGGACCGTGTCCATCGGCGAGGAGTTCTCCGTCTCCCGCGCCGTTGGTGGGGTCGGACCGCGGCGTGTGTGGTCGTGTTCGGAGCCGTGGGCGCGTTCCAGACCAGCGCTGGGTACTATGCCGCCCAGCTCGCCCAGAACACCTACGACTGGACCGGCACGTACACGCTGGTCGTGATCGCCTCGGGGCTGTTCACGCTGCTGGGGTTCATCGTCGGCGGGCGGGGGAGCGACCGCGTCGGTCGTCGGCCCGTCATCTCCCTGGGAGTGGTGGTCGAGACGGCGGGCGTCGCCGTGATGTTCGGCGGCGGCGAATCCTGGTACGCAGTCGGCTGGTTCGGGTTCGCGCTCGGTCAGGCGATGATCGCCGGGTGCTGGGTGGCGTTCGTGTCCGAGCTGGTCCCGACCGAGGTTCGGGCGACGGTCAGCTCGCTCGTCGTCTCGATGCAGGTCGCTGCCGGGTCCGTCGGACTGGTGGTGGCGAGCACCGTCGGCGAGTCGATCCGGGAGTCGGGCCGGGTCGGCGCCTGGATGGGCATAGTGAGCATCGCCTCGCTCGGTGTCCTGTGGCGGCTCCCCGAGGTCGCCGGTCGCGATGTCGTCGGTGCGTACGGCCCCGAGCATCGCTGACGATACTTTTCTCGCGTTCTCGTCCAGCATGGCGCTCCCGGCGACGAGTGGGGGTGATGCGGATGGGGGACGAAACGGTGCCCGATGCGGTGATCGCGGTGGTTCCGGCGAAGAACTCCGGGGCGATCGGGCCGACGGTCGCAGCGCTGTGCGCAACGGACCGGGTGGACCGCGTCGTCGTGGTGGATGACGGATCGACCGACGACACTGCGGAACGGGCGGCGGCCGCCGGGGCGACGGTGCTCTCCCTCGCCACGAACTGGGGAAAGGGGGGTGCCGTCGCACGGGCTGTCGAGCAGTTCCCCGAGGCGGCGGTGTACCTGCTCGTCGACGCCGACCTCGGCGAGACGGCGCGTCACGTCGTCGGTCTGCTCGACCCGGTGATCGGCGGCACTGCCGATCTCTCGATCGCGGTGTTCCCGTCGGCCGGTGGGCGGGGCGGGTTCGGTGTGGTCAAGCGGGCGGCCCGCTCGATCATCGCCCGGGAGTGCGGCTACGACGCCGTGGAGCCGTTGTCGGGCCAGCGCGCCGTGCGGGGCGACCTGCTCCGGTCACTCCCGGCAGCGCCACGCTTCGGCCTCGAGGTCGGGATGACCGTCGATGCCGTCCGGGCCGGCGCCCGACTCGTCGAGATCGAGATGCCGCTCGACCACGAGCACACCGGACGGACACTCGCCGGCTTCCGCCACCGTGGCGGCCAGGCCGTCGACATCGTGCGGGCGGCGGCCCCTCGTCTCGGATCCGTGCCGGTCCGCGCCGCGCTGATGGTCGTCGGCACGCTCGCCGTGCTGGTCGGCATCCTGGCAGCGCCGTGGGCGGCGGGCAGCGGTCGACCACTCGTGGCGGCGTCGGGGCGCAAGGTGGTCGTCGTCACCGTGGCCGATGTCAGCCTGGCCGACCTCGACCGTGGTGTGCTCCCCAACATCTCGAACCTCCTCGGCACGACGGGCGGAGCGCTCACGCCGCGCACCCCGGCCGCGCCGGGCGACCAGCTGTCGAGCTACGCGTCGCTCGGCGCCGGTGCCCCCGTGGTGGTCGCCGATGGGCGGCCCGGTCCGGTGCGTGCGCTCGTGCGTCCCACGATCATCCTCACCCCCGACGGTGACGGCGCCCGGCTCGCCGAACCGGTTGCCGTGACCGGTGCGCGCAACGCCTACGGCACGCTCGGCGCGCTCGGTGACGCGCTGCACGGAGCGGGGCTTCGCACCGGCTACGTCGGCGCGCGTTCGGGAGGCGACGGGCTCGACGCTCCCGGCGCGCTCGCCGTCGCCGACTCGTCGGGCGCCGTCGACGTCGCGCTGGCCGGTTCGCTCCCGGAGGCCGAAGGTCCCGATCTCGACGCCGCCCTCGGTGATCGTGTCGCCGCCGTCGGAACGGCCATGGCGTCGAGCGACGTTGTGCTCGTCGACGCCGGCGGTTCGCCCCTCGTCCAACCGGCGTGGCTCGGCCCGTCGACGGCGGCGGCGCGCGAGGACCGCCACCAGCGCCGGCTCGGTCACGTCCGCGTCGCCGACCTGCTCGTCGGCCGCATCGTCGCCGCGAACCCGGGAGCGCTCGTCGTCGTGGCGGGTGTCGCCCCGCCGTCGCAGTGGCGCCTCACACCGCTGGCCGTAGCCGGCGATCTCCCCGGTGCGCTGTCGAGTCCCTCCACCCGTCGTGGTGGCCTCGCCGCGCTCACCGACCTCGGTCCGACGGTGCTCGCCGCGTTCGGCATCGACCGGCCCGACACGATGATCGGGCAGCGCCTCACGTCCGGACCGGACGCCGCCGACGTGGCCGCCGTCCGGGAGTTGCACGACCGCACCGATGCCCGGGAACGGCTGAACCCCTGGATCACGGTGGGGTTCATCCTCCTCCAGGCGGTCGTGTACGGCGCCGCGATGGTCGGGCTCGCAACTCGTCGCCGCTGGGGCCGTCCCGTCGAACGCCTGCTCGTCGTGGCCGAACGGGTCG
>CALMLJ010000145.1 GCA_937868025.1 uncultured Acidimicrobiaceae bacterium | reverse complement strand
GGACGAACGGCGTCTCCTGGTGATGCGAGGGCGTACATCTTCGCGTCGGGACTGATCAGGTAGGACTGGTATTGGGCAAGCGGACCCACCCGAACGACGCTTTTCTCGAGCAGATCTTCGAAGTAATTGGCGTCGTTGTCGCCGACGAACAGGACGGGTGGCGCGTCGGCGAGGTCGATCGTGTCCTCGAGTGGTGTCGTCGTCGTTGATGTCGATGTCGATGACAGCGCCTCGGATCCGCCGGCCGATGTGGACGAGCGACGAGTAGTGGGAGTGCCGGCGTCGGCCCGCGTGGGTTCGGCGTCGTCTCCGCAACTCGCCACGATCAGTGACGAGGCCAGGGTCAGCGCGACGACTGCGCAGAAGTGACGTGATCTGGCCATCTCGCTCCCCTCGAACAGCCATGACCCCCTCAAATGCGGGATCGATGCGGCACCGTACTATGGAGTTATTGTCGCCGTCGAAGATGAGGTGATGGTCTCAAATAGGCTCACTCGATATGGTTCTATATAAGGCAAATCCCTGATCTCGTCGTCGCTGGGCACCGACGCGCGCTCGGCCCGACTGGCCGACCGCTCCGCCGCCGGCGTTGGGGGATCGGCCTCCGGATCACCCAAATGGGCCATCCACGACCTCGCAGTGCCGCCGACGGGTCCTCATCATGCGCAAACGCTCCGTACTGCTCACCGCCCCAGTCGCCCTCGTGTTCCTCCTGGCGTCGTGTCAATCGCCGGTGACGATGTGGCAGGCCTGCTCGGTGGCGCCCGACGGAAATGCGAGCGGCAGTGACGCGACGTACATCCTCCGATGCGAGGGCGGCACCTGGGTTCCCGTCATGACGATCGACGAGTTCGTGCGCCTGTCGCGGGGTCAGAAGGTGACCGTTGCTCCGTTGCCCACTCGACCGACCACGACGACCATTCCCGGCACCGCCCCGACGACGTCGAGCACGACTTCGACGACGACCACCTCGAGCTCGACGACCACGTCGACGACGGTGCTGGTGACCTCGACCCTCTCGTTCTCGAACGCCCAGGACGAGACGCTGAGCAACTTCGGCTACCTGACCGGTTCGGGTCTTCAGCCGGGGGCTCCGGTCGTGAGCTGCTCGGACCTGTTCCAGTGCAACGACTCGGGTGTGACAGTCGACAGCAACGGCAACGCGGGCCACTCCGGTGCGATGTTCGCTGCGACGGGTTGTCCGACGAACATCTACTTCACGTCGATCAGGGCCAACGGTCAGCCCATCACGTCCAATACTGCGAGCTACCCCGCCGGCACCCCTGGTTGTCCGTAGGCACGGACGTCGGG
>CALMLJ010000144.1 GCA_937868025.1 uncultured Acidimicrobiaceae bacterium | reverse complement strand
CCATCATCAACACCCGCGACGAGCCGCACGCCGACGCCGAGCGCTACCGCCGCCTCCACGTGATCGTCGGCGACACGAACATGGGGGAGTACCCCACGTTCCTCAAGGTCGGCGCAGCATCGATCATCCTGCGCATGCTCGAGGATCCCGGTGTGGTGCTGCGGGACATGACCCTCGAGAACCCGATCCGGGCGATCCGCGAGATCAGCCACGACCTCACGTGTCGGCACCGCGTGCGCCTTGCCAACGGGCGGGAGGCGTCGGCCATCGAGATCCAGTCCGAGTACCTCAACCGAGCGCTCCGCTACGCCCAGACCCACGATTTCTCCCCCCAGGAGAAGCAGGCGCTGAGCATGTGGGAGCACGTGATGAGCAAGCTCGAGACCGATCCGTTCTCCCTCGACCGCGAGGTCGACTGGGTGACCAAGCACAACCTCATCGAGCACTACCGCGAGCGGCACCAGCTGCCGTTGTCGTCGCCGGAGGCGTCGCTCGTCGACCTGCAGTACCACGACATCAGCCGTCGCCGCTCCGTGTTCTACAAGCTGCAGAAGCGTGGTCTCGTCGAGCGTATGGTCACCGACCGCGACATCGCCGATGCCATGGAGATCGCACCGCAGACGACCCGGGCCCGCCTCCGTGGCGAGTTCATCAAGAAGGCCAAGGAGCGCAAGCGCGACTACACGGTCGACTGGGTGCACCTGAAGCTCAACGACCAGGCCCAGCGCACGGTGCTCTGCAAGGACCCGTTCAAATCGCACGACGAACGCGTCGACAAGCTCATCGAGAGCCTGTAAGCCCATCCGAATGCCGACGTTCCGCTCCGGTGAGGTCACCGGGATCATCTCCGAGCGCCCGGGTCTCCAGCGGGTGCGGGTACGACTCGACGGTGCCGCCGACGAGTCGCGGGCGTATTCCCTCACGCAGCTGACCGGCGCCGTGAACGTCGGTGATGCGGTGGTGTGCAACACCACCGCGGTCGAACTCGGCCTCGGCACCGGCGGCTGGCACGTCGTGCACTGGAACCTCAGCCGCACCGAGTTCGTCGCTCCGGGTCCCGACCACGTCATGAAGCTCCGGTACACGAGCCTGCAGTTCGACGCCGGAACCAGTGAGCTCGAGTACCCGGACCTCCCGACGACGATCGACGGTGTTCCGGTCGTGGTGTGCCAGGTGCACAGCCAGGTCGGTGTGGTCGTGGCGACGATCGCCGCGCTGCGCCCCGGCACCCGCGTTGCGTACGTCATGACCGACGGGGCGTCGCTCCCGATCGCGCTGAGCGACCTCGTCGAGGATCTCCGCTCGCGCGAGCTGCTCCACACCACGGTCACGGCCGGTCATGCCTTCGGCGGCGACCTCGAGGCCGTCACGGTGGCGTCAGGATTGGTGCTCGCCCATCACGTCGCCGACGCCGAGCTCATCGTCGTCGGCATGGGTCCCGGGGTCGTCGGCACCGGGACGAAGTTCGGCACGACCTCAGTCGAGGCGGCGGCGGCGCTCGATGTCGTGGACGCACTCGGGGGCATCCCGGTGCTGTGCGTCCGGGCATCCGACGGCGACGCCCGCGAACGGCACCAGGGTGTCAGCCACCACACGCTCACCGCGATCGAGCTGACGCGGTCGGCGCCCGTCGTGGCGGCCGTGCCCCACGAGGTGCTCACGTTGGAGGGCGTCGTGGTCGCTGAGGTCGATCCGCCCGACGTCCGCGACATCCTCGGCGCCGCCGGCCTGCGCATCACGACGATGGGTCGCGACATCGACGCGGACCCGCTGTTCTTCACCGCCGCCGGAGCGGCCGCGGCGGCCGCGGTCACCTTCCTGAGCTGACTCTGGAGCGCTCAGGTGACAGTTCCTGTCACCTGAGCGCTCCAGAACGGACCGTGGCGGGCAGGGTTGGCCCGGCGGGAACGTCTGTTCCCCTAAGATCCGTGGCCGGATGACGACGAAGCTCGAACGCCTCCTCAACCTCACTGCGTTGCTGCTCGACACCGAGCGGCCCGTGGGCATCGAGCAGATCGGTCGGGTGATCGAGGGGTACCCGCCCGACCCGGCGAGCTTCCGGCGCACGTTCGAGCGCGACAAGGACGACCTGCGCGAGATGGGCATCCCCGTCGAGGTCATCAACACCGACGTCCACGACAAGACGGCGCTCGGCTACCGGATCCTCCCCGAGCGCTACTACCTCGCCGACCCGGGCCTCGAACCCGACGAGATGGCCGCGCTCAAGCTCGCCATGGGCGCGATCCGGCTCGACGGCATCGCCACCCAGGAGACGTTGCGCAAGCTCGGCGACGCCAGCGGCGACAGCGCCCAACCCGAGCTCGCGTCGGTGCCGACCCCGCCCGTCATCGGCGACCTGCACGCCGCCATCAACGAGCACCGGCTCGTCCAGTTCGCCTACAACGGCGAGCAGCGCACCGTCGAGCCGCAGCGCCTCGAGTTCCACAAAGGCCGTTGGTACCTCCGGGGCTTCGACCGCCTTCGTGAGGATCGGCGCAGCTTTCGCATCGATCGGGTCGAGGGGTCGATCACGGCCGGTGAACCCGGGTCGTTCGAGCCGTCGGGCCACGATGCCGGACCGGCCGGCTTCCGGTTCGACCCGTGGCGACACGGCGACGACGCCCCGGTGACCGCGGTGCTCCGCATCGACGCGACACAGGCGGCGTTCAGCCGCAGCCTCGTGCAGGAGGAGGCGGTGTGGACCGACCTCGACGACGGCTCGGTCACCCTCGAGGTCGAGGTGACCAACCGGCGGGCGTTCCGCACGTTCGTGCTCGGTCTGTTGGAGCACGCCGAGATCGTGAGCCCGCCCGAACTCCGTGAGGACCTGGTGGAGTGGCTCGAAGCGACGATCGCGTCGAGGGGCGCCGTATGAAGCCCCGCGTCACCGCATCGGATCGCTTCCGGCGAATCGTCGCGATCGTCCCATGGATCGCCGAGCGCGGCGGGCCGCGGATCGACGAGGTGTGCGCCCAGTTCGACATCAGCCGGGAGGACCTCCTCGCCGACCTCGACGTGATCTTCATGGTCGGCATTCCGCCCTACACACCCGATGAGCTGATCGACGTGATCATCGACGACGACCGGGTGTGGGTCACGCTCGGTCGCTACTTCACTCGACCGTTGCGTCTCACCGCCCAGGAGGCGCTCGCGGTGCTCGCCGCCGGCTCGGGTTTGATGGCGACGACCGGCGCCGACCCCGAGGGCCCGCTGGCCCGGGCACTCACGAAGTTGCAACGCGTCGTCGGCATCGGCGAGCCCGGATCGCTCGAGGTCAGCCTGGGCGGCGCCGACAGCGGAACGCTGGCGCTGCTCCAGCAGGCGACGACCGAACGACGCCAGATCGAGATCGACTACTACTCCTACAGCACCGACGAGAGCCGGGTGCGCACGATCGACCCGTACCGGGTCTACGCGACCGACGGCAACTGGTACGTGATCGGGTGGTGCCACTCCGCCGACGCCGAGCGCCTGTTCCGTGTCGATCGCATCCGGAGCGCCCACCTGACCGACGGCAGCTTCGAGCTGCCGGCGGAGCTGCCGGCGGCCACGTCGTACTCCGGGTCGGGGGCGGACCCGCGGATCGCCATCGAAGTGGGTCCGGCTGACCGGTGGATCGCCGAGCACTATCCCACCGACCGGTTCGAAGAGCTCCCCGACGGCCGCTACCGCGCCGTGCTCGCCGTCGGTGGCGACGCGTGGCTGGAGCGGCTGCTGCTTCGCCTCGGGCCCGAGGCGACGGTGCTCGACCTTCCCGACGGCGAGGTCGACGGTCCCACGATGTCGAGCGACGCGGCTCGGGCGCTGACCGAGCCGATGGCGCAGTCGATCATCGGTCTCTACCGCTCCTGATCCGGCGGGCCCCGCAGCAAAATCGCGCTCCGGGGCAGATTTCAGGGATCGTCCCGTTAGCCTGACCGGTGTGCCGGTGAGCTCCTCGACCGAACCGCTTGACGATCGCCTCACCGACATGGGTCGGGCACTCGCGAACTCGTTGTTGGGCGACGTCACGGTCGCCCGCCCGATCCGCGAGCCCGCCGAGCCCGAGGTGCCCCTGAGTCGCCGGGCCCGTCGCGAGCAGCGTGAGCGTGCCGCTGCCGGCCGCGGTGAACGCCACGAGTTCCCGCCCCCAACCGCAGCGGCGCCGTCGGCTCCGGCCGCTCCCGCCCGCCCTGCCGCACCGTCGGCCCAGGCCGCTCCGGCCAGCTCGGCCCCACCGTCGGCTCCGGTGGCTCGGGCCGGCGAGGGAGCAGCACTCGTTCGGCCGGGTGGCGTTCCCGGCGTTCGTGACGCCGCCGCGCCACCCGTCGCACCCGACGGGACCCAGTTCCAGATCGCTCGGCCCCGACGCCGGTCGGCGCCCGATCCCGCTGCGCCCTCGTCGTCGGCTCCGACACCGCCGCGTCCCGCAGCGCCCGCAGCGCCCCCGGTCGCCCCGCAGCGGCGACCCGCCCCGCCCACACAACGCCCGGACTCGCC
>CALMLJ010000143.1 GCA_937868025.1 uncultured Acidimicrobiaceae bacterium | reverse complement strand
CCCTCCCACCCGGACTCGGTCAGGAGCGGGATGTCGAGCACGACCACGTTGTCGGTGTCGTCCTGTTCGACGACGCGGCGGAAGATCTCGTCGCGGACCGGCGGGTGCACGATCTCGCCGAGGTCCTTGAGGGCGTCGGCATCGCCGAACACGAGGGCCGCCACTGCTTTGCGGTCGAGCGAACCGTCGGCGTGCAGGATCCCCTCGCCGAACCGCTCGACCATGGCGGCCAGGACCGGCTGACCCGGAGACTGCAGCTCGTGCACGATCGCGTCGGCGTCGACGACGACCGCTCCCCGTTCGGCGAGCGCGGCCGACACCGTCGACTTGCCGCTTCCGATGCCACCGGTGAGTCCGACCAGGATCATGTCGGGGGACGCTACCCGCGTCGCGTTGCGCGGCTCATGTTCGGCTGGGTCTCGCCGATGTAAGGGGAGGCCGAACGAACTACGGCCACATGAGCCTCCCGTGAAGACACTCTCCCCCTCCGACGACCCCGACGAACTGCTGCTCGGCGCACCGCCGCCCGAGCGTTCCGGGTTGCTGCGCGGTCGCGCCGGCCGTGAGATCCGTCGCGCCCTGATCGACACGGCCGTCAGCCCCGACGAATCGACAGCGTTCGCCCCCGGCGGGATCGACCGCTTGGCGCTCTTCACACCGATGGTGACCGCCGTACGCGTCGCCACCACCGCCATCTCGCTCCTTCTCGCAGCGCCCAAAGTGCTCGGCGGTGATGCCGTCATCACCGGGTGCGCCGTGGCGATCGTCGCCTACGCGACGCTCCGGTCGATCCGACCGATCCAGTACTCGAACGGCATCGCCAGCCTCAACCGCACGTTGCTCGAGGCCCTGCTGCACGTGGCGATCATCGTGGCGACGGGCTTCTGGTCGAGCCCGTTCGTCTTCACGCTGCTCAGCGTCGTGGTCATCGCCGGATTTGCCCGCGGGTTCGCGTTCGGCCTGCGCATTGCGATCTCGTGTTCGATCGCGATCAGTTTCCCGGCCATCTATCTGTCCGGCGACGGACCGGCGTCCCTCAAGCTGGCCGGCACGTGGAGCGGCCTCCTGGTCCTGATCTCGTTGGTGTCGGGCTACGGCCGCAAGGTGTCCGGTGAGGCCGACCGCGAACGCGACATCGCCCTCGACCGGCTCGGACGGCTCGCTGATGCGAACGCCCTGCTCTACTCGTTGCACCGCGTCGCCCAGACCCTGCCGTCGTCCCTCGACATGAACGAGGTGCTCACCTCGACGGTGTCGCGCCTCCGCGAACTCATCGATTTCGACTCCGTCGTGATCCTCCTCTTCGACGACACCGACAGCCACTGGCAGGTCATCCGCCAGGAAGGGTGTCACCTGCCGGCGCGGCTCGGTCCGACCGACCTCCCCCGCGGCCTCCGCCAAGCCATCGCCGAGTCGATGGTGATCTGCTCCAACGAGCTGGGCGCCCGCGACGGCAGCGGATTCGACGAACGGTCGGGGTCGGGGCTCTACGGGGCGCTGAGCGCACGCGGCGCCATCATGGGCCTCGTTGCGCTCGAGCACCGCGACGCCAACCGCTTCGACCACCGCGCCGGGGGGCTCCTCGCCGGCTTCGTACCGCCACTCGCCATGGCCCTCGACAACGCCCGGTGGTTCGCCCGGCTGCGGACCGTCGGCGCCGACGAGGAACGCACCCGTATCGCCCGCGACCTGCACGACCGGATCGGCCAGTCGCTCGCCTACCTCGCGTTCGAGCTCGACCGGATCGTCAACCGCCACAAGGCCGGAGATCCGCTCGGCAGCTCGCTCGACCACCTTCGCGACGACGTTCGTGGTGTGATCCGCGAGGTCCGCGACACCCTGTACGACCTCCGGACCGACGTCTCGGACTCGTCGGGTCTCCACGAGATCCTCCAGCAGTACGCCGATCGCGTGGCCGAGCGGACCAACCTCGAGTTCACGATCGAGACCGACGACGATGCCCGCCTGCCGCTCCTCCAGGAGCGCGAGATGTGGCGCATCGCGCAGGAGGCGATCACCAACATCGAGCGCCACGCCAAGGCGTCCCGCGTGCGGGTCACGTGGCGCTGCGACGGGGGTCGCGCCGCAATTCGGATCTCCGATGACGGAATTGGCTTTGAAACCGGCCGCGCCGGCCGACTGGATAGTTACGGGATGCTCGGCATGCGTGAGCGGGCGTCCTCCATCGGAGCCACGCTCGAAGTCCACAGCGTTCCCGGCCAGGGAACCAGCATCACCTGCGTCCTCGACCCCTCAGTCCCCACCACCCACCCCGACGAACGCACGAAGCCAGGAGCAAGAAAATGAACCCGATCCGACTGATGCTGGCAGATGACCATCAGATGCTGCGTGAAGGTCTTCGGCGGTCGATGATCGACGAGGGATTCGACGTGGTGGGCGAGGCGCAGGACGGCGTCGAAGCCGTTCGCCTCGCCGAGGAGCTCGTGCCGGACGTCATCCTGATGGACGTGTCGATGCCCAACTGCGACGGTGTCGAGGCCTGCCGCCAGGTGAAGTCGCACGGCAGCGCGTCACGGGTCGTGATGTTGACGATGCACGCCGACAAGGAGGTGCTGACCAACGCGATCCGCGCCGGCGCCAGTGGCTACCTCGTCAAGGACTGCTCGACCAGCGAGATCGCCGAGGCCGTCCGCATGGCCGCCGGTGGCGAGACGGTGCTGTCGCCGCAGCTTGCCAAGTCGATGCTCGAGGAGGTGCGCCGGTTGGACCAGAAGGCACGTACCGAAGAGGAGCGGACCGTCACCAAGCGTGAGGAGGAGGTGCTGCAGCTCATCGCTGACGGCTGCTCCACTCCCGAGGTGGCCGAGCGCCTCTACATCTCCCAGAAGACGGTCAAGAACCACCTCGCGTCGATCTACCAGAAGCTCGACGCTCGTGACCGGACCCAAGCGGTGCTGCAGGCCGTCCGCATGGGCATCGTTCAGCTTCATTGATCGAGGCCAGCTTCGCTCGGTTCGGTCGC
>CALMLJ010000142.1 GCA_937868025.1 uncultured Acidimicrobiaceae bacterium | reverse complement strand
CGAGGATGCGGCCGTAGATGACCCCGCCGTACATGTTCTTGGAGCCGGGGAACGGCCCGCGCTCGAGGAGCGCCACCGACTTGCCGGCGCGGGCGAGCGCGATCGCTGCGGCCGAACCTGCCGGCCCGGCACCGACCACGATGGCGTCAAACCTCATGGCCTCGGCCACCTCCGCTCAGGCTCGCTCCCGACTCCGTCGGGAGCTGCTTCGACTGCGGTACCTCGGCGACCCGGAGCAGGCTGGCCAGCTCGTCGAGCGTGGCGTTCGCGTCGGCGACGATGGCGAGATCGGCCATGGCCATCATCGGGCAGTGGGGGTCGGTGTTGACCGAGATGATGTGTTCGGGGTGGCCGAGACCGGCGGTGTGCTGCACGGCGCCGCTGATGCCGAACGACAGGTACAGGTCGGGATCGACGACGACCCCGGTGGTGCCGATCTGCCGATCGTGGGAGACCCAGCCGGCGTCGGTCACGACGCGGGTCGCACCCATCGAGGCCCCGATCGCCTCACCGATCGCGGTGAGCTGCGTGAAGCGCCGATCGACCGGATCGGCGTCGGTCGCGCCGATCATCATGCCGGCACCGCCGCCGACGATGCGCGGCGACTCTGCCAGGTCCATGGTCGCGGCATCAGGCGGTTCGATCTCGGAGACGACAGCATCGCGGAGCTGATCGTCGAGCACGAGATCGAGCGCCACGGCGCGCACGGCATCGCCGTGGCCACGCTCGACTCCGCGCCCACCCGGCTGGAGTGTCGCGACGAACGGGCCGTGGGGGTGCACGGCGCGCTGCACTGCGCCGCCCCACCCGAGCACCGTTGCGCTCGTACCGGTGACGCTCACGGCATTGCCGACCAGCGGCCGACCGGACTCGGCGGAGACGCGGGCGGCGAGGTCGCGGCCATCGGGAGCGGCCGGAAGGAGCACCACGCCCGCCGAGTCCACCAGCGTCGACAGGGCTGCTGCCCAGCGGGCGGGGGCGAAATCGCCGACCTCGGCCAGCTGCACCACCGCCGCCGCGCCGGCGAGGTCGCCGGCCGCGCTGCCCAGCTGCGAGCCGATCAACACGATGTCGGCATCACCGATCGCGAGCGCCTCGGCGACGGTCTCGGCCGCGCCGGCGGGCAACACACCGGCGCGCACCGGCACGATGGCGAGGGGGCGACCGGACATGGCAGCAGGTTACCCGCACCCTCAAGACCCCTCGCCAGCCGGGAAGGAGGGCACCAGCGTCAGCGGCCTCCGAGGTACTTCAGGGCCTCGCGCTTGGTGACGCCCGACATGTCGTCGAGGCGGGGCTCGACCCAGTCCCACACGAGATCGGGCCGCTTCCGGGATGTGTCGCGCAGGATCCATCCGATGGCCTTCCGGATGAAGAACTCCTTCTCGTGCAGCATCGAGTCGGCGTACCGGCAGAAGCGGTCCCAGTCGCCGCCGCCGGAGCGCAGGTCCTCGAGCAGGGCGAGCATCGCCGACCGCCGGATCCAGAAGGAGTCGGGGTCGGCGGCCCACCGGTCGAGCACCGGCCCCGTCTCGCCGGGAAACCGGCGGACGACCGAGCCCACGACCTTGGCGGCGAGTGCGTCGACGATGGCCCAGGTCTCGCCGTCACGGAGCATCGCCTCGATCAGCTCGAGGTCCTCGGGAAGGAGGACGGCGTGACGGAGCGACAGCAACTCGACCGCGGCGCGGCGCGCGTCGAACGACGGATGCTCCCAGCAGACCTCGGTGACAGCGACCACGTCGACACGGTCGTCCACGGCGTGCTGCTTCACCGCAGCGGCGACGACCTTCCGAGCGACGGGAACCGTCACCCCCAGGAACTCGCGTTCGGACTTGAGGTACGCCTGCTCCTGTACGGCGCGGACCGGGTCGGCGTGGACGGCGAACGCCGACATCACGTCACCGAGGAACTGCTCAGGGGAGACGTCCATCGGGACATCGTTCCACGCCAACGACGGGCCAGGTCTGAACCGCAGCGCACGATTTCCGTGCGCTGCGGTTCACTCCTCGCTACAGCGGCGTCGCGACCTCGGATCGGGGCACCCAGGTGCAGTTGACCCGCCGCGAACTTCCTCTAGGAAATCCCGCCGAAATCGGCCACGATGTCCCCCGTGCCGAACACCGGGACCGCCGCCGCAGAGGAGACCGTCGTCGACCTGCGCGAACCGCAGCGGCCGGTCCGCCTGCGGAGCGAGTCGGGTCGACCCGGCCTGTCGATGGTCTACGGGGGCGGCGGAGCCGTCGGGATTGCCTGGCACGTCGCGGTGATCGACGCCCTTCGCGACGCCGGTCTCCCGGTGCGGGAAGCACCGTCCATCGGCACCAGCGCCGGCTCTTGGGCGTGCGGCGCGGCGCGACTCGGTCTCGGCTTCGAGGAGTTCGCCCGTTTCGGTGAGCTCAACCTCCCCGATCGCCGCCCCGGTCTCCTGGCGGGCATGGCCCGGGAGATCTTCGGGGCCACCCGCGCCGACGACGTGCGCGTGTCGGTCACGGCGTTGCCGACGATGCGTCGCCATCTCCTCGACGCCCGCCGTCACGACCTCGCCGATCTGATCGCGGCATCGTCCGCCGTGCCCGGCGTGTTCGCCCCCCACCAGATCGCCGGCACGCAGTACGTCGACGGCGGTGTTCGCTCGATGGCGTCGGCCGACACGGCCGCCGATGCCGACATCCTCGTTGCCAGCCTGCCCATCGCCGGTCCGCTGTTCGGCCCCGTCGGCCGGGCGTTCGAACGCACCACCCGACGGGCACTCGCCCGCTGGCGAGCCCGCCACGACGGCACCACCATCGTGCTGCGCCCCGGCCGCGAGTTTGCCTCGGCAGTCGGCCGCAACCCCGGCGCCATGATGGACGTCGAACTCGCGAAGACGCTGTACCCGATCGCCTATTCGACGGTGGCTCGGCGCCTCGACACCCGGCTCACGCAGCTCCACGCCGCCACCGTCTGAACCGGACCGGCGGTCAGATGGCGGCGCCAGCGCGTTCGCCCTCGACGACCGCGGCGTGGGCCCGGCGAGGTGCGACGCAGTCGCCGACCCGCTCGACCGCGACGCCGGCGTCGCGCAGTTCGA
>CALMLJ010000141.1 GCA_937868025.1 uncultured Acidimicrobiaceae bacterium | reverse complement strand
GTCGACGGATCGATGTCGGGCGTGGTGAAGAACTCGGCGTCGGTGATGCCGGAGTTGCCACCACCCTGCTCGTCGGCCATGAAGCGGTAGGCCACGCGGCGGCCGGCGGCGTGGAGTGCCACGAACCACTCGCGGGGCAGCTTGTGACGCCACCCGAACGGGTCGAGGCGCAGCAGCTTGGCGGCCATGTTGCGCCGCTTCTCGAAGTCGGCCTTCACGAGCGGCGTGGCGTCGAGGCCGATGATCTCGACGTCGGCGAAGCACCGGCCCAGCGTCTCGCGGAGATCCTCGGGATCGAAGAGGTACACGTGGTACGGGTTCTCGAAGTCGGCCGGCTCGTTGGGCGTGATGAAGAACGCGGTGCCGCCGGGGGCGAGGACGCGGGCGACCTCCTGCACATGGAACCGGGGCTCCACGAAGTGCTCGATGAGGTGCGACGAGCACACGTAGTCGAACGCGTCGGAGGCCAGGCAGAGCGCGGCGCCGTCGGAACACGCCGTCATGAGGCCGATGGACGCCTTCTCGCGTCGGGCCTCGGCAGCCGTGGTGGCGTCGTAATCGATGCCGATGAGCGTGCGGGCATCGTCGGCAAACGTCGCCGTGCCGTCGGCCAGGCCACAGCCGAGGTCGAGGAACCGACCACCGGGCTCCAGGCGCTCGCGCACCTCGCGGTACCCGGCCGCGTGGAGGGCCAGGAGGGAGTCGGGTGTCTTGCCCTCGATCGGGCGTTCACCGGTGAGTTTCATGGGCGCGTAGCATAGGCGCCCGTGGCCCGACACCCTGGAGACCGGTCCGGCGCGCCCGTGGCCTCGCAGGCGACGATCGACGCCCTGCACTCGCTCGTGGAGCGCAGCGGCATCGAACGCGTCCACATGCTGGCGTGGCGCGATCTCGACGATGTCGAGGCCGGCGGGTCCGAGGTGCACGCCCACAACATCGCTTCGCTGTGGGCCCAGGCCGGCATCGAGGTCATGCACCGCACGTCGTTCGCCGCCGGGCATCCGCCGCACGTGCGGCGCAGCGGCTATGCCGTCGTCCGCAAGGCCGGGCGCTACATGGTCTTCCCCCGCACCGTCGCCGCAGAGCTTGCCGGTCGCAACGGCCACCGCGACGGGCTGATCGAGATCTGGAACGGCGTGCCGTTCATGTCCCCGTTGTGGTGCCGCGGCCCTCACGCCGTCTGGCTGCACCACGTGCACGGTCCCATGTGGGAGATGTCACTGCCCCCGGGGCTCGCCAAGGCCGGCCGCATCCTCGAGGAGAAGATCGCCCCCCGTTTCTACCGGTCGACCCCGATCGTCACGTTGTCGGACTCGTCACGCGACGAGCTCATCGAGGAGATGGGGTTCCGCCCCGACCAGATCACCGTGGTGCACCCCGGCGTCGACCAGCGCTTCGTGCCGGGGGCCGGCAAGACCAAGAACCCCCACGTCATGGCCGTCGCCCGCCTGGTGCCGGTCAAGAACTTCGCCCGCCTGATCCGCATCATGGTTCGGGTGCGTGAGGCTGTGCCGAACGCCTATCTGAGCATCGTGGGCGACGGCTACGAACGCGAGCAGCTCAACGACCTGATCGGCGAACTCGGCGCCCACGACTACATCCGCCTGCTCGGCCACCTCGACGACGACGACGTCATGGACCTCTACCAGTCGGCGTGGGTCGTCGCCTCGACGTCGATCCGCGAAGGATGGGGCATGACGCTCACCGAGGCCGCCGCCAGCGGCACACCGTGTGTGGCGACCCGCATCGCAGGCCACCGCGACGCCACCGTGGATGGCGTCGCCGGCCTGCTGGGCGACACCGACGACGAGCTCGTCGCCCACCTGGTCGCCGTGCTCACCGACTCGGACCTGCGCGAGCGGCTCTCCAAGGGCGCGATCGAGCGGGCCTCGCAACTCACCTGGGAAGCCGCCGCGATCGGCACGTTCGAGGTCCTGGCGAACACGGCCACGGCCGGGCACCGCGACGGAGCAGGCACGGGGGCCCGATCGTGAGCGCTCCCATCCTGTTCCTGCACGGCATGGCGACCAACGCCCGTCGCACCTGGGGTGAGACCGGCTGGCTCGACCTCGTCGGCGATTCCGGCCGAGAGGTGCTCGCGTTCGACCTCCTCGGCCACGGTTCGGCGCCCCAGCCGACCGATCCCGCCGAGTACGACGCATTCGAGCAGTACGTCCTCGATCGCCTGCCCGACGAGCCGGTCGACGCCGTCGGGTTCTCGCTCGGCTCCCGCACGCTCCTCGTGCTGGCGGCAGCGCACCCCGAGCGCTTCGGCAAGCTCGTGGTGTCCGGCGTCGGGGCCAACCTGTTTCGCCGTGACGGCTCGTCCGCAGCCCTGGCCGACGCCTTGGAGTCCCAGGACGACAGAAACCCGATGGTGCACCATTTCCAGCAGCTCGCCGCGTCGTCGGGCCAGTCCATCGGTGCGCTCGTTGCGCTGCTCCGCCGGCCCAATCCGCCGCTGGTCGACGCCGAGGTCCTCTCCCGTGTGACCCACGACACGCTCGTGGTGTTGGGCGACAACGACTTCGCCGGTCCCGCCGATCCGCTCGTCGAGGCGCTCCCCAACTGCCGATTCGTCGAGCTGCGCAACGTCGACCACTTCGCCACGCCGAAGTCCATGAAGTTCCTCGACGCCGGCCTGCAACACCTCGATATCTGAACGAACTCGTTCCGCAGGGTTCCGATCCTCAAGTTCGGCGGCCGCGCACCGAAGGAGAAGTGTGTCGACTTCCCCGCGCGCAACTGACGATCCGACCGACGGGCGATCCCGCTCGTCGCTCTTCCGGTCCAAGCCGACGGATCGTCTGCGGCGGCAGGACGAACCCGTCGACGAGCTGACCGGACTGCCCGAACGCAGGGCCCTCGTGGCCGCGTTCGAGGAGGCCGTGCGACTCGCTCCGCCCGGCTCCCAGGTCGCGCTCGGACTCATCGACCTCCGAGACTTCAAGCGAATCAACCAGATGTTCGGGCGCGACGACGGCGATCTCGTCCTCGCCAGCGTCGTGCAACGCCTGTCGAGCCAACTCGGCCGCACCACACCACTCGTGCGCCTCGGTGGCGACGAGTTCGCAGTGATCACCACGTGCACCGGCGGCCTCGACGCCGTCGACGACCTGGCCGTGCTCGTCATCGAGGCGCTTCGCATGCCGTTCGAGATCCGCACCTACACCGTGCACGTCGG
>CALMLJ010000140.1 GCA_937868025.1 uncultured Acidimicrobiaceae bacterium | reverse complement strand
GGCCGGAACCGGCTCCACGACTGCTCGAGCCGATCGATCTCGGCGAGGACGTCGTCGGCGTCGAGGCGACCGCCGTGGACCGTCACCGCGGCCGTCGTCCCCATCGCCCGCCGAGTCGCGTTCGAGACGCTCACCCGTTGGAGCCCCGGGTTCGGGCGTGGGTCGGCGGGACGTAGACCGGCGCGGTGACCGGGGCTGTGACCGGCGGGATGGTCGTGACGGTGACGGGCGGAGGTGGCGGCACAACGATCCTGCCGGTGCCGGGCACGACCGTGGCCGGCGCGATGGTGGTCGGCGGTGCCGTCGCCGGGGGAGCAGTCGCCGGGGGCGCAGTCGCCGGGGGCGCAGTCGCCGGGGGCGCAGTCGCTGGGGGTGCGGTCGCCGACGGTGCGGAGGCGGCGGCGAGCGCGGTGGGGTGGAGGACGCTGTCGATCTCGAGGTAGCTCGTGATCCCGACCGTCGCGGCGACGGCCAGCCCAGCGGACACCCAACGGGCCCCGAGCGCCGGGTGCGGGCGGCGGCGTTCAGTCATCGTCGCCGTCCTCGTCCTCGTGATGATCCTCGTCGTGGCCCTCGCGTTGATCGTCGTCGTGGTGGACCGACGACGTCGGGGCGGGTGATGTCGAGATCGCGGTCGGCGGGATCGTCTCCCCGGTGGGTGCCGGGGCAGGTGCCGGTGCCGTTTCGACGGCGGCAGCGGCCGCGGGTGTCGGGTTCGCCGAGGGGCCGGACGGCGCCCTGGTCTCGGCGACCGGTTCGAACGTGCCCGGACCGGTCGTCGCCGACCGATCCGACATGATCGCGACGTTCAGCCCGACGGCAACGGCGATCGCAGCGATGGTGAGGGTCATGCCGGCGGCGACCCCGATCGTCGTGCGTCGTTCCATTGCAGTCCTCCTGTCACTGGGTGTGCCGCCCACGGTACGAACCGTCGAACCAGGACCCGGGGCGGAGAAGGTAAAGGCTTGGACAAAACCCACCGGACGCCCCGTCCCGTCCGCCATGGTGGTGGCATGCGAGTGGTGCTGATCGAAGACGACCCGACGATCTCGGTGCCCCTCGCCGACGGCCTGATGCGGTCCGGCTTCGACGTGGTCGCCGTCTCGACCGCCGCCGACGGCCTCGCTGCCGTCCATGGCAGCGACCTCGTCCTCCTCGACCTCGGCCTTCCCGACCTCGACGGTTCGGAGGTCTGCCGCCGCATCCGGCAGACCTCCTCCGTGCCGATCATCGTGATCAGCGCCCGCGGCGACGAGATCGATCGTGTGCTGCTCCTCGAATCGGGCGCGGACGACTACGTCGTGAAGCCGTTCGGTACCCGAGAGCTGATCGCCCGGATCCGTGCCGTCGCCCGTCGAACCATGCCCGAGGAGGCGCCGGAGCGGCAACGCGAGCTCGGCGCGCTGACCATCGACGTGGCGGCGCACCGCGCCGCCATGGACGGGGTCGAACTCGAACTCACGCCCAAGGAGTTCGACCTGCTCGCCTACCTGTCGTCCGACCTCGGGGTCGTGCATCGGCGACGTGACATCCTCGAGTCGGTCTGGGACGAGCACTGGTACGGGCCCAGCAAGACCCTCGACGTCCACGTCGCTGCCCTTCGCCGCAAGCTCGGCGACCCGGCGTGGATCGAGACGGTACGCGGGGTGGGCTACCGGTTCGGCGTCCCGGGATGACGCGCCGGATCCTCGTCAGCTACCTGCTGATGACCCTGCTGATCCTGGCGATGCTCACGGTTCCGCTGGGGCTGACCTTCGCGGCGCGTGAGCGCGACCGTCTGTTCACCGCCATCGAGCGCGACGCCCGCGTGCTCGGTGCCGAGTCCGACGACGCATTCGAGAGCTCCGATTTCAGCTCGCTCCCGTCCCTCGTTCGCCGGTACGTGGCCGAGACCGGTGGGCGCGTCGTGATGGTCGACGCCGCCGGTCGGTCGGTCGTCGACTCGAGCTCGTTGTCGGGGCCGTCACGTCAGTTCTCGAGCCGGCCCGAGATCGCCGCCGCGCTCGCCGGGCGCTTCTCGAGCGGGGCTCGCCCGTCGGCCACGCTCGGCGCCTCGATCGCGTACGTCGCGATCCCGATCCGCCACGAGGGCAAGGTCCTCGGGGCCGTCCGGGTCAGCTACCCCTCGACGACGGTCGACAGCCGCACCCGGGGGGTGTGGGTCCAACTCGTCTCCCTCGACGCGATCGTGCTCGCCGTCGTCGCGACGGTGGGCTGGTTCGTCGCCCGAGGTCTCGGTCGGCCCATCCAGCGGTTGGAATCGGCGGCCGATTCGCTCGCTTCGGGCGACCTCGGTGCCCGGCTGCCGGTTGCGAAGGGGCCTGCCGACCTCGTGCGGGTCACGACCACGTTCAACACCATGGCGGCGCGACTCCAGACGCTGGTCGAGTCGCAGCGGTCCTTCCTCGCCGACGCGTCCCATCAACTCCGGACGCCACTGACGGCCCTCCGCCTCCGCATCGACGCCGTCGCCGACTCCGGCGGGGCACCGTCGGACGACCTGCTCGCCGCGATGGCGGAGGTCGACCGACTCGCCGAGCTGGTCGACGCGCTGTTGTCGTTGGCGCGGCTCGACGCGTCGGCGGGGGAGATCGTCGGGGTCGACGTCGGTGCCGTCGCCGCGGAGCGGGTCGCGACCTGGCTGCCGTTGGCCGAGGAGCGCGACCTCGGGCTCACCGTCGACGACCGTTCCGGGGGTGCGGTCGCCGACGTCGTCGACGGGGGCCTGGAGCAGATCCTCGACAACCTCATCGCCAACGCCGCCGATCATGCGCCGCCCCACAGCGCCGTGGTCGTCTCGGTGACGGCCACCGGCGACGCCGTGACGGTCGCCGTCACCGACGAGGGCCCGGGTGTGACCGACGCTCAGCTGGGGCGCATGTTCGACCGGTTCTGGCGCGGGCCCAACGCCGTCGACGGTGGGAGCGGGCTCGGACTCCCCATCGTGCTGCGCCTCGCCGAGGCGTCGGGCGGCGGAGTCACGGCCCGGCTGCGCCCCGAGGGCGGGCTCGTGGTGGAGGTCCGCCTTCGGCGTTCCCCGCTCGACGCGCCGGCCGTGCGGCGCACGCCGGGTCGGTGAGGCGAGGCCCGGCGCTCAGGAGCGCACGAGGCGGGCGATGGCGTCGGACGCCTCCTTGAGCTTGGCGTCGGCATCGGGGCCACCGCTGGTCACGGCGTCGACGACGCAGTGCCGCAGGTGATCGTCGAGCAGCGCGAGCGCGACGCCTTCCAGCGCCTTGGTCACCGCCGAGATCTGGGTGAGGATGTCGATGCAGTACTGCTCCTCGTCGACCATCCGGTGGAGCCCGCGGGCCTGGCCCTCGATGCGCTTGAGGCGGGCGAGGTACTTCGCCTTGTCGCCCATGTAGCCGTGGTGGTGTGCGGTGGTGTCGTCCATACGACGGGTGCCTTTCGGGAGGGGTACCGGGGGACGGAACGGGTCAGGCGGTCGCGACGGAACGGAAGGACCGCAGGCGCAGGCTGTTGCTGACGACGAACACGCTGGAGCCGGCCATCGCCGCGCCGGCGAGCATCGGGTTGAGGAGGCCGAACGCCGCCAGCGGGATGGCGGCGACGTTGTAGGCGAACGCCCAGAAGAGGTTGACCTTGATGGTGCCGAGGGTTCGACGGGAGAGGCGGATGGCATCGGCCGCCGAGCGGAGGTCGCCGCGGACGAGGGTGATGTCGGCGGCTTCGATGGCGACGTCGGTGCCGGTGCCCATCGCGAGACCGAGGTCGGCCTGGGCGAGGGCGGCGGCGTCGTTCACGCCGTCGCCGACCATGGCGACCACCTTGCCCTCGGACTGCAGCCGCTTGATCACGTCGACCTTCTCGGCGGGCAGGACCTCGGCGATCACTTCGGTGATGCCGACCTCACGGCCGACCTGCTCGGCGGCGGCGGTGTTGTCGCCGGTGAGGAGCACGGTGGTCAGCCCCAGCTCGGTGAACCGGGCGATCGCCTCGGCGCTCGTTCCCTTGACGGCGTCGGCGACGACGAGCACACCCTGCGCCCGTCCGTCCCAGGCGGCGACGACTGCGGTGCGCCCGTTCGCCTCGGCCTGCGACTTGGCCGTGGCGAGCGCGGGGGAGAGGTGCAGCGACCGCTCTCTCAGCAATCGTTCGCTCCCGACCACCACCTCGTGGCCGTCGACGGTGCCCACGACCCCGCGGCCGCCGAGGTTGTCGAACGTGGTCGGCGTGGGGAGGTCGCCGACCTCCTCGACGGCCCCGAGCGCGACGGCCCGGGCGATCGGATGCTCCGACGCCGCCTCCAACGCCCCGGCGAGCCGCAGCACGTCGGCGCGCTCGGTGTCCGCCTCGACGTGCACCTCGACGAGCGTCATGCGCCCCGTGGTCACCGTGCCCGTCTTGTCGAGCACGATCGTGTCGACCCGGCGGGTCGACTCCAGCACCTCCGGGCCCTTGATCAGGACGCCGAGCTGAGCGCCTCGCCCCGTGCCGACGAGCAGCGCCGTCGGCGTCGCCAGGCCGAGAGCACACGGACAGGCGATGATGAGCACGGCGACGGCGGCGGTGAAGGCCGCGTCGGCGGGGAATCCGGCGCCCAGCCAGGCGCCGAGGACGGCCACCGCGATCGCGATGACGATCGGCACGAAGACGCCAGACACACGGTCGGCGAGGCGTTGCACCGGTGCCTTGCCGGCTTGGGCGTCCTCCACGAGCTTCGCCATCCGAGCCAACTGGGTGTCGGCGCCGACGCCGGTCGCCCGCACCGTGATGCGGCCACCCGCGTTCACCGTCGAACCGGTCACGGCGTCGCCCTCGGCCACCTCGACGGGGAGGGATTCACCGGTCAGCAAGCTCGCGTCGACGGCCGATCGGCCCGCCACGATCACGCCGTCGGTTGCGATCTTCTCGCCGGGGCGGACGACGAACTCGTCGCCGACGACGAGGTCGTGGATCGGGACCCGGGTCTCGACGCCGTCGCGCACGACGGCGACGTCCTTTGCTCCCAGCTCGAGCAGCGCCCGCAGTGCGGCGCCGGCGCGGCGCTTGGATCGCTGCTCGAAGTAGCGACCGGCCAGGACGAACATGGTGACGCCGGCGGCGACTTCGAGGTAGATGTTGCCGGCGCCGTCACCGGGGGTGACGGTCAGGTCGAAGCCGTGCTTCATGCCCGGCACCCCGGCGGTGCCGAGGAACAGGGCGTACAACGACCAGAGCAGTGCCGACAGCGTGCCGACCGACACCAGCGTGTCCATGGTTGCGGCGCCGTGGCGGAGGTTGGTCCAGGCGGCGCGGTGGAAGGGCCAGGCCGCCCAGGTGATCACCGGCGCGGCGAGTGTGAGCGACGCCCACTGCCAGTACTCGAACTGCAGGGCGGGGACCATCGCCAGGACGATCACGGGAACGGTCAAGACCACTGCGCCGACGAGTCGCTGCCGCAGCGCGACCAGCTCGGGGTCGACGACGTCGTCGCTGTCGGGGAGGGTTCCGTGCGCCGCGGGCAGGGCCGCGCTGTATCCGGTCTTCTCGACCTCGGCGATCAGTACCGCGGGATCGAGGTCGGTGGCGGCCGTGACCCGCGCCGTCTCGGTGGCGTAGTTGACCGTCGCCGTGACGCCGTCGAGCTTGTTGAGCTTCTTCTCGATGCGCATGGCGCACGAGGCGCAGGTCATGCCGCCGATCTCGAGCTCGATGTCGGCCGTGCTGGGCGTGGTCACGATCCGTGTCCGTCCGTGTGCCCGGTGTGGGTGGTGCCGGTACCGGTGACACCCGTGTCGTGGGTGGCGCCGCGCTCGGTCCAGCGGGTCACCACGTCGTCGGGGACCACCGCGCCGGCGATCGTGAACGATGCGAGGAACAGCGCGACGAGCGCGATGCCGAAGACGATCAGCTTCGTCGGAGCGGTCACCCGACCCTCACGGCGTCGTACCCCGCCTCCTCGACGGCGGCGAGGACGGCCTCGTCGGTGACCTCGGCGCTGCCTCGGACGACGAGCTCTCCCGTGTCGAGTTGCACGTCGACCGACTCGACGCCGTCGATCCCTCCGACCTCGGACCGCACGGCGGCCTCGCAGTGGCCGCAGGTCATCCCGGTCACCCGGTACGTGTGGTTCTGCATGGTGTCCTCCTTGGTCGATGGATACCCCTATGGGGTATCGCTACGGACCCGACGATATACCTGCAGGGGGTATGGGTCAATCGCCCCGGCGGCCGGGGGTGCCCGGGCGGTCACCACAACGTTGCATCCGCAAGGGCCCCGTCGACCGAACCACCTCTTGACCCCGACCACGACCGAAAGGCCGCTCCATGCGACTTCGTCAACGACTCCCACTCATCCCCCTCGTCCTCGCCATCGCGCTCGCCGCCGGTGCCTGCACGGTGCCGTCCCCGGCGCCGTCGGAGAAGACGATCGCCCAGCAGCTGCTGTCCGACACCGGTGACAACGCCGCCGGCTTCGACGACGACTGGTACGACTTCGACATCGCCACCCAGGCGATCCTCCTCTACCCCGACCTCGTCGAGGCCGCGTCCGACCCGTCGGCGTCCCTGACGGTGTTCCTGCCCAACGACCGGGCGTTCCAGGTGCTGGTGTACAGCCTCACCGGCAACGTCGTCCTCGACGAGCAGGGTGTGTTCGACGCCGTCGCCTCGCTCGGCCGGCCCACCGTCAAGACCGTGCTCACCTACCACATCGTCGGTTCGAAGATCTCCGCTGCCGACGCCCTCGCGGCCAACGGTGCCGAGCTCACCACCCTCCAGGGCGGGAAGCTGAAGGTCGACGTGGTGAACCCCGCGCTCAGCCTGATCCTGTTGCGCGACCTCGACCCGAACGCCGATGACGCCGGTGTCGTGTACAGCAAGTTCAACTACGGCGGCTCCCTCGCCAACGGCTACATCCACGGCCTCTCCCTGGTGCTGCGCCCCGCGGATCTCTGATCCGACCGTCCTCCCACCGTGATGCAGGGGCCGCAGCTGTGAGAAGCTGCGGCCCTATGCATCCGGATAGGGCGGTGACTCCGAACGACTCAATGTGGCTGTCGACACCTACGAACGAAGCGCTGTGGCCGTCGATGTGCTCGAACGCGTCCGGATGAGCGATCGGACTGTTCGAATGGATTCGAACCACGACGCCGATGCCGTGCTCGCCGAGCGATTCCGTTCCGGTGACGAGCGGGCCCTCGAGGAGGTCTACCGGGAGCACAGCCGCCTGGTGTACTCGTTCTGCCGGCGGGCGCTCGACGACCACCGTGCCGCCGACGCCACCCAGGACGTCTTCCTCGCCGCCTGGCGGTCGAGGGAGCGGTACCGCCCCGACCTCGGTTCCCTGGCCGGTTGGCTCATGGGCATCGCCCGCTTCAAGGTGGTCGACATCCACCGGACCGAGCAGCGCAACCCGTTGGCACCGGTCACCGCACAGGACGCCGAGCGTGGCGTCGTCGCAGAGGATCTCGACCTGATGGCCCAACGCATGCTGATCGCCGACGCACTCATGGACCTCCCGGAGCGATCACGGGAAATGGTCCGCCTCGCCTACTTCGACGACCAGACCCACACCCAGATCGCCGAGCGGAGCGGTGTTCCGCTCGGCACGGTCAAGAGCGATATCCGACGAGGGCTCCAGCGGCTCCGTCGACACCTGGAGGCGTTCGATGACGCACCACGATCCTGAGCACCCGTCGCCCGAGAGCGACCGCCGCCTGTCCGAGCTGCTCGGCGGCCTGACCGACGCCGACTTCGAGCGGGTCGATCCGCCGGCCGACCTCCTCGGCCGCATCACCGCCCACGCCGCTGCCGAGCGCGACGCCTCGTCCGGCGCCGACGCTGCGGCGTCGGGTCCGTCGGTACCCGTCGTGATCTCGATGGACGAGCGCCGTCGTCCCCGCCCGTTCCTGTTCGCCGCTGCAGCCGCCGTGCTGCTCGTGGTCGCGGCCGTCGGAGCGATCCTCGCGACCCGCGCCCCGGCCCGAACCGAACGTCAACTCGCCCGCGCCGAGTTGGAGCAGCTGGAGCCGCTCGGTTCCACCCGCGCCACGGCACGCCTCGTCGAGGAGAACGGGACCACGCACCTGCGCATCGACGCGAGCGACATGGCGCCGGCGCCCGCCGGTTCGAAGTACGAGCTCTGGCTGATCGATCGTGGCGTGACCGATCCCCGGTCGCTCGGCACGATCACGGGCACCGAAGACGTCGTGGTGCCGTCGTCGATCGACCCCGACGAGTACGCCATCGTCGACATCAGCCTCGAGCCCGACGACGGCGACCAGGCGCACTCGGGCCACAGC
>CALMLJ010000139.1 GCA_937868025.1 uncultured Acidimicrobiaceae bacterium | reverse complement strand
CAGCAGCAGGCCTACATCGACGCTTCGTCGCGTGACACGGTGCGCTCGCGGTCGTTCACCGGCAAGCCGTGCCGCATGCTCCGCAACGACTGGACCGAGGCGTGGGAGAACCCCGAGAACCCCGACCCGCTCGGCATGCCGCTGCAGTACATGGTCTCCGGCATCGCCGTCGCGGCGACGCACAACTACCCCGACCAGACCGTCGACGTCGCGTTCAACCCTGTCGGCCAGGTCGTCGGCCAGTTCGAGAAGGTCGAGAAGACCTCGGCCGTCATCGAGCGGTGGGTCAACGAGTACCTCGAGGCCACCAGCCACCTCGACGAGCTCAACGCCCGCGCTGCCGCCGGCTGACCGATCCCATCGGAGTTGCTGTTCGAACCCCGGCCGTCACGGCCGGGGTTCGTTCATGCTGCGGGCCAGTCGCCCTCGTCCACGACGTCGACGGAGTCTTGCTCGAGGATGGCGGTGGACAGATCGATGTAGGCGTAGGCCTCCCGCTGCCGGGTCGCCAGCTCGGCGTACTCGGTGAGGTCGACCATGCCCTCCGTGTTGCGAAGGTCGTCGTAGCGCTCCTCCTCGACCTCGTAGCTCTCGCCGCGTCGTCGTCCGACGAGTCGTCGCAGCCCCAGCCGCTCGTTCATCCCCAGCTCCCTCACTCTCCGATTGGCGTCACCGTAGTGGTGCGCCGTGGTCGCGGCATCCCCCCGTTTCGACGAGTCCGGGGGTTCACTCCGGATCGGTCACGGAAGGGTCGTTGCGGTGAGTGCGAGTGGCGTGGACGGGTTGCCGTTGGTGTCGACGGCGATCACTTCGTAGTTGTAGGTGGTGGCGGGGGTGAGCTGCTGGTCGAGGTAGTTCACGGCGGTCCTCCGGAGGATCGTCACGACAACACCGTTGCGCTTGACGGCGTAGTAGCCGATCGCGGCGTTGTCGGTGGCGGCTGCCCAGTTGAGCTGGATGCCGGTGCGGGCGATGGAGGTCATCGAGCCGGTGGACATCTGAGGCGGCACGGTGTCGCCGTTGGTCGGCAACGCGGTCGCCGTCAGTGCGGCGTAGGCGTCGGTGTCGTTGGCTCGGATCTGGTGGAGTTCGACGCTGATCCGGTTCGTGCCGATCACCAGGAGGTCGGCGGGGACGCGGAGCGTGGCGGTCGGGGCCGGCCCCACCTTCTCGCCATATGCGGGCGTCGTGGGTGTCGGCACACCGAACGCGATGTTGGAGCGGGCCACCTCGGTGCCGTTGATGCGGACGACGTAGGCGTCGTCGCCGGCGATGGTCAGCTCGATCTGGCGGTAGGTGCTGGGTGTGGTGACGGTGACGTCGGTGGCGAGGTACTGGGTGATCGCCGTGGTCGGGATGGTGGTGGCCTCGCCGAGCCCGCCGGCGCCGAGGGGGCCGACGCCTTGACCCCACGCCGACAGGTCGTCGGTGGTGGCCCATCCTGCCGGGGGAGTCGTTCCGTCGGCCGAGAACCGCCAGCTCGAGGTCGGACCGACCAGAGAGAGAGCGACTGGCGGGGGTGGTGGCGGCGGGGTGCCCGTCGTGGACAGGACCGCGCTGGTGGCGGCCGAGCGGTTGCCGGACTGGTCGTAGGCCACGACGGCGTAGGTGTAGGAGGTGCCCGAGGTCAGCTGCTGGTCGAAGTACGCAACCTCGTTGCGGTTGAAGTAGCCGATCACCTGGCCGTTGCGCTGCAGCTCATAGCCGGCAACGTCGATCTCGGGCGACACGGCCCACGCGACGCCGATGGCGGTGCCCGTGCTGCTCGAGGCCGTCGGTGCCGTCGGTGCCGCCGGTGCTGACGAGTCGTTGCCGTTGCGGGTGACGACCAGCTCGGCGTCGACGAACGCATCGGTGTCGTTGGCGATGGCCTGGTGCAACTCGATCGAGATGCGGTTGGTGCCGGCGACGAAGAGCGACGCCGGGATGGTGATTTCGCGGGTCGCGGCTCCGCCGGGCGCGGTCACGGCCTGGTAGGCGACGGCGGTCGGGCCCGACACGCCGAACCCGAGGTTGGTCCGGGCGACCTGGACGCCGTTGATTCGGACGATGGCGCCGTCGTCGGCGCGGAGTCGCACCCGAACACTGCCCCACGTGGAGAGGTTGGTGCCCTGCACGTCCTTCACGAAGTACTGGGTGGTGCCGGCAGCGGGGATCGTCGAGACCTCGCCGATGCCTCCCTTGCCGAGTGGCGCGGCCGCTTCAGGCCATGCCGCCACATCGCCGGTCGTATCCCACGCCGCCGGCGGCAACGATCCGTCGGCGGAGTACTTCCACGGCGACCCGAAGGCCACGAGGGCGACCGGCTGGTTGTCGGCCGGACTGACGACTGCGCTCGTCGCCGAGCGGTTGCCGGCGACGTCGACGGCGCGCACGAAGTATCGACCGGGTCCCGAGAACGGGCTGAAGAAGCTCGTGGCGGTGGTGGTGCCGATCAGTCGGTCGTTGAGGAGCACTTCGTAGGTGAGAACACCGGCCTTGTCGTCGGTGGAGGCCGACCACCGGAGCCGCGTGCCGGGCGCCTCGGCCACGGCCGTGACGCTGGTGGGCGTGGTGGGCGGCGTGGTGTCGGGAACACCGCCGGGCACGCAGAACTTCGCCAGGCCGTTGATGAACACGTCGGCCGGTCCTGCGAGGAAGTCGCCTCCCACCCACAGGCACGCGGTGAGGGGGTCGGTCTCCATTGCCCACGGTCCCTCGCTCCAGTTCCGCACGTCGGGCTGGAAGGTGGTGCTCCGGGCGAACGTGTCGGGGTCCCAGGCGCCGAACGCCGAGAGCAGGCCGGTGTTGACCTGCTGGCCGTTGACCTGCCGGGTCGTGTTGGTGGCGCCACAATGGCAGCCCGCATAGACCAGGCCGTTGAGGAACTCCTGGGTCTGGTAGTCACCATTGGCTTGGTTGGACCAGCCGGTCTGGGCGTAGTTGGAGATGGCGTGGCGGCCGAAGTAGTGCTGGGTGCCGCCCTGGTAGACGAACCCGTTCCACTCGCCGACGGTCCACTGGGGCTCGCGGTTGACCTGGTACATCTGGATCGGCGAGTTCTCGATGACCGTCTGCATGCCCGGAGGGTCGTCGCGCACCCCGGTCGTGAGCGAGACCGATGCCGACGAATGCGCCGTGGTGCCGCTGACCGTGCTGAAGTAGCCCACCATCCAGAGGTGGTCGCTCGTCGGCGACGCCGAGATCGCCTCGACGGTCTTGTCGGTGTACGGCCGCCAGTTCGGGTCGGGCTCGCCGGTTGCCCATCGGAACTTGGTGAGCCCACCGATGCCGGTGTTGGCGACGGTCGGGGTGCCGCCGCTCGCACCGTTGAAGCGGCCGGCGAGGTACGCCCAGTCGCCCTTGATCGTGAGGGCGCGTCCCATCGGCCGGAGTCCGCCGGTGCGGGTGATGTCCATGGCGAAGGTCGGGTCGATCGCCATGGTCGCGGGGTCGAGCTTGGCCAATGCCCGGGTGCTGGGCAGACCATCGATGTTGCTGAAGTTGCCGGCGATCAACAGCTTGCCGTCGGGCGTCGCTTCGAGCCCCCAGACCGCGCCGTCGAGGGCGGGCCGGAACGTCGAGATCCAGTCGCCGGTGACGCGGTTGAACGCCGCCAGGTAGGGCTGGCGGATGAGCGGAGCGTTCGCGCCGTTGCGGACGTTGTTGAACTTGCCTCCGACGAAGACCGTGTCGCCGATGATCTCGATCGACGTCACCAGCGTGTTGAGGGTGGTGTATTGGTCGTTGGGGTCGTTCTCGGTGGCGACGCCCCAGCCGATGGCCACGGGCTTCGAGCTGATCGTCTGCTTGGGAGCGCTCGAGGTCGTCGTCTGTTGTGCGGGGAGTCCGGCGTCGGGAATCTGCGGGAACGTCACCGACGTCTCGCCGGCGAGCGCGGTGCCCTCGACCAGCTTCGGGCGGATGAAGACCTGGGTGAACGGGCTGGCGTAGCCGACGCGGTTGTACTCCCACAGGTAGCTGGTCGCAGCACTCGAACCGTGCACGCTCGACGCGTTGTTGAAGCCTTGGACGCTGCCGTTGGCCGTGACCGCCGAGGTGATGATGCGCTTGGTGCCGATCGTCATGTCCCGGGTGTTGCGGTTGGTGACCGTCGTCGTTCCGAGTGTGGCGCTCTGGACCGCGAGCCCGGTCGGGAAGTCCCACCGCCACGGCGTGGCCGTCGCGAAGTTCCAGCGGACCTCCTGCCAGCTCGAACCGGCGGTGTTGGCGGCCATGCGGAGCCGCACGCCCCCGGCCAGCTGATTGACGGTGAGGCCACCCATGAGCTGCGTGACGAACGAGGTGGGAAGGGTGGCGGGGGTGAACGCGCCGGTGCCCGCCGGGGTGTCGGCGAGACTGTCGGCGGTGCCCTGCCCGCCATCGGTGAAGGTCCAACCGTTACGGCCACGGCCGACGAGTTCCCAGCCGCCGCCGTCGGTCTCCTGGTCGCACCACACGCGCCGCGGCACCGTCATCTGGGGGGTGAGGAGCCAGTAGGCACCCGAGGTTGCCGAGGGCGTCGTGCGTTTGACGGCCCAACACGACACCGCTGCCTGGGCGAGCGTGGTGCCGTCCTTGACGGTGGGCTCGGCGGCGTCTGCTGCCCGGTCGGTCCGGTTGCCGGTTCCGAGCATCGGGACGGCCACGGTGACGGCCAGTGCCGCGAGCAGGACCCGGGAGGGTCGCGAAGCCCGGAGCTTTCGGTGCATCCGAGTGATTGTCATGGTTGTCTGGTCCGCCTCGCACGTTCCGAGCGTCTTCCGCCGACGTTCGGGACCCCATGATCGCGAGAGTTGCCTGGGTAGGACAAGGGCCGATCGGCCTACGTGTCGCCGACCGCCATCCGTGGGACCACGGGAGCGCTCACCCCGGAATGGTCGGATCCTTCACGGCCGGTACCACGAGCTCGGTGACCTTGCCCGCCTTCACCGTCGCCAGGAAGGGGATGCCCGGTGCAGCGCCGAGCCGGTCGATGAGCGCCGTACTCACCCTGGCGATGCCGGTCGCCGTGGCGATGCCGGTGCCCTTCTCGCCGCGGAGCACCACGTCCTTGTCGAGGGCCACCCCTCTGAGCTTCGGATTGGGATTGCGGACGTAGTAGTTGCCGGCGAGTGTTTCGTCGGGCCGCAGCTTGCCATCGGCGGTCGCTGTGGCCTTGGCGTCGTCACCGACGAACAGCTCGACGACGTCGACGAGCACCTGGCCTCCCGCCTCGTCGACCTGTAGGACCAGGAGGTCGAGTTCGCCGTCGGCGACCTCGGCCACGGTGCCGTCGTTGCCGGCGGGGTACTCGGGCTCGGCGACGCCCGTTCCCAGCTCGAGCGGCGACGGTTCTCCCGGAGCGGTCCACGCGTCGGCCGTCGCTCCGTCGGTGTCGGTCCCGGTGCCGGTGCTGGTGTCCAGTGTGGTGGTGGTCGAGCCGTCGGAGCCGGAGGCGGGCGTCGCCGTGCCGTCGGCACTCGACCCCGACGCCGTCGCGGCCCCTGCCGTCGTTGTGGTGCGTTCGGAGCGGGCCGACGAGTCGTCGTCGTTGCACGCCGTCGCTGCGACCAGCACGGCGACGGCGAGGGCGACGACGGCGCCGAGGGGACGGGAGGGCCGGCTCACAGCAGGGTCGTTTCGGTGAGTGCGAGTGGTGGGGGCGGGTTGTCGTTGGTGCCGACGGCGATGACGTCGTCGTAGTTCGTGGCGGGGGTGAGCTGTTGGTCGAGGTGGTTCACTGCGCTCTTTCGGAGGATGACGACGATGCCGTTGCGCTTGACGATGTAGTAGCCGATGGCGGCGATGTCAGTAGCGGCCGCCCAGTTGAGCTGCATGCCGATGCGGGCGACAGCGGTCATCGAGCTGGTGGACCTCTGGCATGGAACGGTATCGCCGTTGATCGGGAGTGCGGTTCCCGGGGGCGCCTTTGACAGTGCGCGGCCCACACGGGTGGTCTCGAACGTTGCCCCTCGGGCGACGCCCTACGCTTGACGGCGATGGATGAGCCGACCACCGACCTGCCCGACGCGACGGAGCCCGACGACGTCGTGGTGCCCGACCCGGCCGACCTCAACGGCGACGGCCACGTCTCCCAGGTCGAGGCGGCCAAGAAGCTGCTGGCCGACGCCGATCCGGCGGCGTATCACAAGAGCATCTCCGGGCTGCTCCGTGGTGGCCCCGGCCAGCTGTTGCAGGCGATGCCGTACAACCCTGCTCGGCCGTACCACGATCCGTCGTGCGTGGTCGTCGAGCCGAACCAGTCCGGCACCGAGACGATGCAGCTCTACTGCCACGCCGCGTACCGCGACTTCGATCAACACCTCGCCGATCCGTTCGACGATCCGGCGCTCGATCACCTCATTGCCAGCGTGTACCACGGTCTGGTCAACGAAGGCATCAACATCGCCCTGGTCACCAATCACGGCCAGATCCACGACATCGCGCTCGTGTTGGCGGCGCTCGTGTTGGCGTTGTGCAACGACGACCGCACGTTCGGTGTGCTCGGGGAGCGGACGAACCTCGAGGAGATCTCGCTCAAGTGCAACCTGTTGCTCAGCCGCATGGTGGCGGCGACGCAGGTCTTCAGCGTGCCCACGACCGAGGTGCTGCAGTCGATGTGCCGCACGTTCTACAGCGTTCCCCAGACGGCGAGTCGCCGTCGGGCCAAGCTCGATCCCGAGCTGGCGCGGGCCAACAACCTCGTGATGCGTGATCGGCTCGAGCGGCAGCTCGCCGACGGTGGACAGCTGCTGGCGATGGCTGCCAGCGGCAGCCAGGACATCTCGCTCGCGTCGGGCCTCGCCCGCAAGGTTCGGTCAGCGTGGCGCCAGCGCCGGGGTGAGGATCGTCGCGACACGCCGAGCCTCCACCTCCAACCGCTGTACAACGGCACGATCAACCTGATGTTGGCGTGCCACTACGTGTTGCCCGTGGCGATCTCGCTCGATTCCGAGCACCCGGCGTGCGAGGTCGGGGCGCTCACGCGGGTGCGGACGTCGGAGGACTGCCACGACGTGATGCACTGGATTGCCTCCGCGCACGAGCACGCGACGGGCATCGACACCGTCTATCACCAGCGGGAGGACGACCTCCTCACGCAGGTGAGGGACGCCCTCCGCTCGTAGGGGCCGACGCACCGAAGCCGTCGATGAGGCCGTCGATGAGGGCGGTGCGGAACTTCGCGTCGAGCTTCCCGCCGCGGATGATGAGGCGGTACATCATCGAGCCGACGAGCAGGTCGCCGATCGCGTCGGCGTCGGCGTCGGCGCG
>CALMLJ010000138.1 GCA_937868025.1 uncultured Acidimicrobiaceae bacterium | reverse complement strand
CCCGCCCGCTGCGCCTCGGCGACGAGCCGGGGGCGCGACCGTTCGATCTCGTCGCGGAGCACCCGGTCGAGCATCGGCACCCACAACGAACCGCCGTAGTGCAGGCGCATCGCCAGCGCGGTCGAGGCATCGGCGTCGGCGCCGTCACCCGGGTCGATCGTGGCCTCGAGGATCCAGGCCGAATGCTGCTTGCCGTCGAGCTCGCGCCGTTCGAACCGCACGTGGCGAGGCTCGTCGGCGACCGTACGCACCATTCGCAGGCGCTTCGAACGGCGCAACGGACCCAGCTGACCACGGAGGTCGACCGACCACGCCGGGCCCGGGTCACCGGCATCGGCGGGTGCCTCGACGGCGCGGCCGACGATGTCGAGCCACCGGGGGTAGCCGCCGAGATCGGCGACGACGCCGAACAGGACTGCCGCGTCGACGTCGGTGTGCAGGGTCGCGGTGATGTCCATCAACGTTCCTCGGGAGGCAGGGTGCCGGCGACGCTCGCCACCCGCTCCATGATCGTCGATTGGAGGGGCATGGCCCGACGGCCCCACGTGGCCTTCAGCAACGGGTACGGGTCGACCGGCGATCCCCCGGCGGGGTGCACCTCGAAGTGGAGGTGGGGCGCCCCACCGGCGGCGTCGCCGGTACTGCCGACGTAGCCGACGACCGTGCCCGCCGTGACCACCGCGCCGTCGACGGCGATGGGAGCGAACGAACTGAAGTGGGCGTAGTAGTACTCGATGCCGCTGTCGCCGCGAAGCCAGAGGCGGAGGCCACCCAATCCCTGGTCGCCGACCTTGAACAAGGTGCCGTTCTCGACGGCGACGATCTCCCGACCCTCGGGCGCCATGATGTCGGTGCCCTCGTGCCAGTGCTGGTCGGCCGTGCCCGGGAGCCGGGCGGCCCCCCACGTGTCGGCGAACGTCACCTCGCCCAGCACGGGGAACGTAAAGCTCGGCGGACACGCGTGGCTGCCGCCGGCGTAGGCGTCGGCGCATCGACGGGCGTCGAGCAGGACCTGCAGAGCGGCGGCCCGCTCGTCCTTCAACGCGTCGACCTCGTTCTGCAGGTCGGCCTGGTCGTCGACGAGGTCGCGTTCGAGCTCGTTCATCTCGGCGATGCGGCTCCGGTAGTCGTCGTAGGCGCGCTGGTCGGAGTCGGCGAGCGCTTCGAGGTACCGCTGGCCCCGGCTGTAGTCGAGCGGGTCGCCCATCACGGCGATGAGCTGGGTCGCCTGGTCACCGCGGACGAACGCGGCGACGGCGCGGCGCCGGAGGTTGGCCTTCGCCGCCGACGCGCTCGCGACCTTGTCCTCGCGTTCGACCCCGACCACGTCGATCCGGGTCGCGAGTTCCTGGAACCGGGCGAGGGTCGCATCGATCGCCGCCTGGGCGGCGTCGTAGCGTTGCTGCGCGTCGGCCAGCGCCCGGCGAGCGGCGCGGAGCTCCGTGCCCAGCACCGCCATCGAGGAGAGGTCGAACGGGGCCTGGCCCCCGTAGGCGCCGCTGCTGAGCCCCTCCGCTGAGCCCCCGAGCGGGTCCGGTTGGGTGGTCGCGGTCGGAGCGTTCGGATCGACGGGCACCGCGTCCGCGGGCAAGGCGTCGGGTGGCACGGCGTCGGGCGGCACGGTCGCCGAGCCGCCGGGGAGGCTCGTCGGGGCTCCGGTGGGGGCCGTGGTGGGCGGGGTCTCCTGCGCCGCGACCGCTGGGACCACCACTGCCGAGACCAGAGTGACGACACACGCCGGCATCACCAGCGCGCGCCACCGCGCTCGACGTGGCTGCTTCCGGATGGACATGGCCATGCAACCCTACCGACGGGTCCGCCCACAACGGCGGTCTTGGGGTCCAGGGCTCCGGACCGTTCCCCCGCCGCCCGATCGGTACCCTGGGTCCATGTCCGCCGGAACGAGGTCGAGGATGCGCGCCGTCCTCGCCGCGCTGGCGCTCGTCCTCGGGGCGGTCGGCATCGTCGAGGCCGCCGCGTCCACGAGCTCGGCCAGGGCCCTCGGGAGCGACTCGATCGCGGCCCCGTCCTCGGCGCGGCCACCGGTCGACGGCATCACCCCGTCCACCACTCCCCGCGTCGGTGACCTCGCGACGAACGGGCGCTCCCGGGCCCGCTGGTCGGGTGAGGTCCTGGCGGTGTTGGCACTCGCGTTGGCATGGGGCGGCCCCGCCGTCGGTGCGGCGACGCTCCGGGCGCGAGCGACCGTCGGGGCAACGGCGCAGCAGCGCCCCGCCCTCGGGCGTGCACCCCCGGCATTCGGCTGACTCACCACCTCAGCTGAACGCGGCGCGGGTCAACGACCCGCGCCCCCGCACGAACGGAACCCAACCAATGACCATCTTCCTGAAGATCGCCCTCGTGGCGATCGGCATCGGCATGTCCGCATGGCTCGCCGTCATCGCCCACGACCTGGGCACCGACTTCCGGCGCTTCACCAAGTACGCGGGCAACGCCGAACGGCGGCCCCGCGCCGCCACCAGCCGGCGCGCCGACGTGTCGCACTCCGCCAGCGATCGAGCCGCCGGCGTGGTCTGACCCCTGATCGCTCCGGAGCGGGGGAATCGGGGGACTCCCCCGCTCCGGAGTACACATCGCACCGCCGGTTCGCTACCTTGCTCCCAGGCAAACGGGGGGTAACGAATGGGTGAACACACCGCAGGACCGCGCGTCACGCGTCGGACGATGCTCAAGTGGTCCGGGGCGGCGGGCATGTTGGCGGTCGTCGGGGTCGACGGCTGCGCGCCGGTGGCGACGCCCGGTGACGGTGGCTCCGATGCCAACGGCTTGATCCTCAAGGCCGGCTTCACCAGCCGCATCATCGCCCAGGGTGGCCAGCTCGTCCCCGGGACCGGCCACACGTTCCCGATCTTCCCCGACGGCGCGGCGACCTTCGTCGACGCCGCCGTGGCCGGCGGTTGGTACTACACCGTCAACCACGAGATCCCCTTCGGAGCCGGCGGTGTGTCGTCGATCCGCTTCGCCCCCGACGGGACGATCACCGACGCGTATCCGATCTGTGAGTACACGACGCTCAACTGCGCCGGCGGGCGCACGCCCTGGGGCACCTGGCTCACCGGCGAGGAGTTCGACGGTGGCCGGATCTGGGAATGCGATCCGACCGTGCCTCGCAGCGCGATCCCCCGCCCCGCCATGGGGGCGTTCCAGCACGAGGCCGCAGCCGTGGCGAACGACGACTGCGTGTACCTGACCGAGGACAAGCCCAACGGTGCGTTCTACCGGTTCACTCCCGACACCCCCGGCGATCTCGGCTCGGGTGTGCTCGAGGTCGCCACCGGCACCACCAACATCGGCGCCGTCGTCTGGAAGCAGGTGCCCGACGTGTCGGCCGAATCGGGGCCGACCCGCAACCAGGTGCCGGGCACCCTCCACTTCGACGGCGGCGAGGGGATCGACACCCAGAACGGGTTGGTCTGGTTCACGACCAAGGGCGACAACCGGGTCTGGCAGTACAACACGGCCACCCAGGAGATCACGCTCCGGTTGCAGGCGGGCGGCAGCTCGATCCTGTCGGGGGTCGACAACCTGTTGGTCGACCGCCTCGGCGCCGACGGCACACTCCTCGTCGCCGAGGACGGCGGCGACATGCAGGTGGTGATGATCCGCCCCGACAACTCGCTCGAGGCGATCGTGCAGGTCGTCGGCCACGCCGGGAGCGAGATCACCGGTCCCACGTTCAGCCCCGACGGCCAGCGGCTCTACTTCAGCTCGCAGCGCGGACCCGTCTCCAACGGGCTCCCGGTCGGGTTCATGGGCGGCGTGACCTACGAGATCACCGGCCCCTTCGACACCCTGCTGGGTCGCTAGCTCCGGACGCGTTCCTGCCCGCGGCTTCCGGGCGCGCCAGCGGTACGGATGTGACCCGCTGACGCGCCCAGAACGGGCCGACAGCGCTGCTACCCCGTGACGCCGTGGGCGGCGAGCGCGAGCGCTGAGTCGATGACGGCGAGGTGCGAGTAGGCCTGGGGCACGTTGCCGAGCCCGCGCTCGGTCGCCGGATCGATCTGCTCGGGCAGGAGGCCCGTCGGGCCGGCGGGGAGCACCAGACGGTCGAACCAGTCCGCCGCCTCGTCGACGCGGCCGCACGCCACGAGCGCCTGCACGAGCCAGCCGGTGCAGATCAGCATGCCGCCCTCGATGCCGGAGAGTCCGTCGTCGTCGTGATAACGGTACACCGCCGGACCGTCGCACAGCTCGCGCTCGATACGGCGCACCGTCGCGTCGAACCGTTCGTCGGACGGATCGATGAACCCGCACGTCCCCATCAGGAGCAGGCCCGCATCGAGGTGGTCGCCCTCGTAGTGCGACACGAACGTGTTGCGGTCGGCGTTCCAACCCCGCTCGAGCACCTCGGCGTGGATCGCGGAACGCGACTCCGTCCAGCGCTCCGGCACCTCGCGTCCGGTCGCCGTCGCCAAGGCGATGGCACGGTCGAGTACCTGCCAGCACATGACCTTGGACACGACGTTGTGCTGCCGGGCCAGGCGCACCTCCCAGATGCCGTGATCGGGTTCGTGCCAGTGGTCGACGACGACGTCGGCGATCTTCTCCATGAGCGCCCAATGACGGGGACGCATGGTGTGGCTGCTCGTGAACACGAGGTGCACCAACTCGGCGACCGGTCCGAGCGCGTCGAGCTGCACCTGGTTCTCCGCAGCGTTGCCGATGCGGACGGGGCGGCTGCCGGCGTAGCCCGCCAGCTCGGCGATCGTGCCCTCCGGAACGTGCTCGTCGCCGGTCACGCGGTAGAGCGGTCGCAGCAGGTCGGGGCGCGTCGCATGGTCGATGCGGTCGCAGAGCCAGTCGAGCAGTGCCAGACCGGGTTCGACACGGCCGAGCCGCGCCAGCGACGCGCACGACATCGACGCGTCGCGCGGCCAGCAGTAGCGGTAGTCCCAGTTGCGCAAGCCGCCGATCGACTCGGGCAGGCTCGTGGTCGCCGCTGCCAGCATCGCCCCCGAGGGCCGGTAACGCAGCGCCTCGAGCAGGATCACCGAGCGGCGGACGAGCGCCGTCGCCACCGGAGGAAGGTGCAGACCACCGGTGATGGCCCGCCAGAACGACACGTTCTCGGCCCGACGGGCCGCCTCGTGGTGCTCGTCGACGGGGCGATCCGGTTCGTCGCCCGATACCGAGTCGGTGCCGAGGCGGAGGTCGAGGATGACCGGGTCGTCACCCACGTGCACCACGGCGCGGGCGCTCTGGTGTGTGCCCGCATCGACGATCTCCCACTCGACCCCGGGGGCGACGAGGGTGATCGGCTCGTGGCCGCCGACGACCGCGACGCCGATGACCACCCCATCGGCTACGACGGTCTCGAGTTCGGTGACGTTGCGGCCGAAATCGAGCCTCGGGGCGAAGGTGATCTCGACAGGACCGTTGCCCTCGACGACCCGCACCAGCTCGGTGCGACCGGCCGACTCGTCGGGCCGACCGTCGGACACGTCGAGATAGTCGGTCACCTTGTGGGTCCGCCACAGGGTCTCCACGACCATCGACTCCGACACGTACCGCTGGATGGGCGCCCCGCCGTTCGAGAGAGGCTTCACCGCGAAATAGCCGGCGGTCGGGCCGCCCAACAGCTCGGCGAAGATCGCCTGGCTGTCGGCGCGGGGGTGGCACATCCACGAGATGCGGGCCTCGGGGTCGACCAACGCGAGGGTGCGCTGATCCGACAACAGCGAGTGGCGCTCGATGGCCGGGGCGCGGTGGCCGGCGACCCACGCGGCGCGCTCGTCGAGCAGACGGCCCAGGAGACCGGCGACCTCCTCGGGGTCGGCCACGCGGTGGACTGCCGCCGTCGCGCCGTCCCCCACCTTCACCCCGAGATCGGGACCGCGCAGGCGGGCGAAACCGTCCTCGTCGGTGACGTCGTCGCCGATGAACACGACCGTGTCGGCGCTCACCATGGCCCGGAGGCGGTCGAGCGCACCGCCCTTGTCGGTGTCGACGACGGAGAGCTCGACGACGCACTTGCCCTCGCGCACGTGGACGCCCTGGTAGGCGCCGAGGCTCGAGAGGATCGCCTGTGCGGCGGCCTCGCCGGCCACGGGATCGGCGGCGCGCCGGTAGTGGAACGCCACGCCCGACGGCTTGATCTCGATCGAGCACCCCGGGGCGGCATCGGCGATGACGGCCATCTCGCCGGAGAGTCGGTGCAACAGCGCCACCTGATCGGCGGTGAGCTTGCCGACGCTGTCGGGCTCGAACTCCGAACCATGGCTGCCGATGAGGTGGACTTCCTCGGGCAGCCGGGACAGCACCGCGAGATCGCGCAGTGATCGACCCGATACCACGGCGACATGGGTGTCGGGCAGGGCCGCCAACCCGCGGAGGCCGGCGATGGCCGGACGGAGGGGATGGGCTCGGGCCGGATCGTCCACGATCGGCGCCAGGGTGCCGTCGTAGTCGCAGGCGATGAGGAGCACCGGGGCCCGCCCGGCAGTGGCGATCGCCTCGACGAGGCCGGTCGACCAGCTCACGACGGTGCCCCGGCGTCGTCGTGCTCGCTCTCGATGCCGAGCGCGACCATCCACGAGTGCGCCCACGCGTACACGTCGTTGGTCATCACCGACTCCCGGAGGAGTTCCATCCGACGCCGGACGTCGGCCTCGGGGAGGTGAACAGCTCGGTCGATCGCATTCTTGAGTCCGTCGGTGTCGTAGGGATTGATGAGGAGCGCCGAGCCCAACGACTCGGCGGCGCCGGTGAACTCCGACAGCACCAGCACCCCGGTGTCGTCGGTGCGGGCGGCGATGAACTCCTTGCACACCAGGTTCATGCCGTCGCGCACGGGCGTCACCAGCATCACATCGGCGGCCAGGTACAACGCGACCAGTTCCTCGATCGACTGGCTGCGGTGCAGGTAGTTGATCGCCGGCTGACCCACGAGACCGTACGCGCCGTTCACCACACCGACGAGACCGTCGACGCGGTCGCGGATCTCGCTGTACCCGATGACCGACTCGCGGGTGGGCTCGGCCACTTGCACCATCACGTGGCGCGGTACCTCGAGGCGCTCCTCGTTCAGGAGTTCGGCGAACGCCTCGATGCGGCGGGCGATGCCCTTCGTATAGTCGAGGCGATCGACGCCGAGCAGGATCGTCTCGGGGTCGCCGAGCGACGCCCGGATCTCCGCCGCCCGCTCGATCGTGGCGGGCTCGGCGGCGATGCGCTGGATGCGGGCCGCGTCGACCCCGATCGGGAACACCC
>CALMLJ010000137.1 GCA_937868025.1 uncultured Acidimicrobiaceae bacterium | reverse complement strand
CCTCGGACCGTGACGATCCGGCTGCCGTCGGTCTTGACCAGGTCGGCCTCGTCGACGCCGGCCTCCTGGTTGTTCGTTCCGGTCCCGTCGGTGCCCGCAGCGGAGTCGGTGGCGCTCTGGCTCGACGCGGTGGTGGCGGGGGCGCTCTCAGCTGCCTTCGACTGGCCCGATCCCGATCCGGACGTGGCGTCAGTCGTCGCCATGTCTTCGCGGGCCGACGCCGACACGGGCATGTCCCCGCCGTAGTACATCCCGCCGTCGAGGCCGTAGGCCCCGACCTGATCGGCGGCCTGTTCCTTCACGTAGGCGAGGAAGTCGTCGCATCGGTCGAAGGGTTCGAGCGCCGCCACGAGCGACACGTTCAGGGTCGGCGGCGGTGCGGTCTTGCCCCCGTCGTTGGCGCAGGCGGCGACGAGGACGGCGGTCGCCGCAGTGGCGACGGCGAGGCGGGTGCGTGTGCGGGTGGGGCGGGTCATCGTGGTGGCTCCCGGGTCGGTGATCTGGGGATGTGACGTCCGTCGGGGCAGATCGGTTCCCAGCGTGCCGACAAATCCCCGCGAACCGACTTCACCGGTCCTTCACATCGCCCTCACTCCGTGCGCAAACCGGCCTCGTAGAACTGGTGCCATGGAAGCTGCCGAGCCTGCACCTGTACCGAGTTTTCGCCGATTCCTGCGTTCCCACCACGTTGGCACGGTGGTCGACGTCGCCACGTGGGCGGTCGTCGTGGGGTGCGCGGTGACGGTGGTGTCGATTGCCGGCGGGTGGGTCGTCACGCCCCGGCTGGTCGCGGCGCAGGGCGTGTTGCCGATCGTCGTCGGGCTCGCCGTCGTGGCGACCGCAACCGCTGCCGTCCGGCGCCGTCGGGCAGCGCTGTCCGCCGGCGCGGTCGTCGCGCTGTGGGGCGTCGGCATGGTCGCTCCCGTGATGCTGTCGTTGACGCCGCCGGCATGGGCCGACACGTCGGAACGGCTCACGGTGTACAGCGCCAACATCCGACGGACGAACACGACGCCGGATCTCGCGTTCGCCGCCGCGATGGAACGCGACGCCGATGTCGTCGTCTTCGTCGAGTACGCGTCGTCCTTCGAACCTGCCCTCCGGGCGTCGGGCCTGCTCGAGCGGTATCGGACCGTCGTCCGCGACGAGTCGCACGACCAAGGCCTGCTCCTGACCCGACTGCCGGTGAACGGAACGGGCGTCGTGTCCGATGCCGGCTTCGAGATGCCCACGGCCAACGTGGTCGTCGGGTCGACCGAGGTGCTCGTCGCCGGGGTGCACGCGTTGGCCCCCTCGCAGTTCGCCTACATGCAGCGGTGGCAGCGGCAGGTACCGGCCATCGCCCGCGCCGTCGACGGCCACGCGAACTCGATCGCCATCGGCGACTTCAACAGTTCGATCTGGAACCCGCCGTTGCGTGAGCTGCTGGACTGGGGCTTCGTCGACGCGCACGATGCCACGGGCAACGGTCTCGCCCGCACGTGGGGTCCGTCGCCGACGGGATCGAGCGTGTCCACGCCGATCCTCGGCATCGACCACGCCGTGTCGCGTGGGCCCGATCTCGCTCCGTTGGCAATCGCCGAAGGGTTCGTCCCAGGCAGCGACCACCGCTCGATCGAGGTCACGTACGCCGTGCGCACGACCGCGGCCTGATGCCGGTGTCGAGACGCTGGACCGTGCCGTCCTACGTGGCGACCTTCCTGACCTGGTTCGGGGTTGCGACGACCTCCTTCGTCGTGCTCACCGTGTTGTTGGACTGGTCCCCGGCACCCAGCGTGATCGCGGCTCAGGGGCTGCTGCCGCTGATCGTGGTGGTGGCGCTGGGAGTGTTCGCGGTGTCAGTCATACGTCGTGACTGGATTCCGGCCCTAGCGGCGTTGGCCCCCACCATCGCCGGCTCGGTGTTGGTGGTGTCCGTGACGACTCCGGCGGCCGAACCGGCGTGGGCGGCATCATCGGCGCGACTCACGGTGTTCGCATCGAACGTCCTCAAGTCGAATCGTGACCCTGATGCCGGCCTCCGTGCCGCCGTCGAGAGTGACGCCGACGTCGTCGTCCTGAGCGAGATGACGGTGCGCTTCGAGGCGGCGCTGCAGCGCTCGGGGTTGCTGCAGCGTTACCCGACCCTCGTCCGCGAGACCGACAACGTGCTGCTGACGCGCCTCCCCGTCGCTGACCAGGGCATCCGACGTCACGGCGGCGTGGACCTGCCGTCGGCGACCGTGATCGTCGGTGGACGGAAGGTGCTCGTGCTCGCCGTGCACACCTCGGCCCCACACGCGAGGGGAACGATCGACACGTGGGAGCGAGAGTTCGACGCCATCGATCGCGTCGCGACCGATGCGGACGACGTGATCGCGATCGGGGACTTCAACGCAGGACCGTGGAACGGTCCGTTCCGCCGACTGCTCGACCGTGGCTTCGTCGATGCGCACGACGACCTCGGGCACGGATTGTCCCGGACGTGGGGTCCGCGTCAGTTCGGCCTCGACGGTGCGGTGCGGCTGCTCGGCATCGACCACTCGCTCTCGCGTGGTCAGTTGGCTCCAGAGTCGATCGTCGATGTCGAGGTCGCCGGCAGCGACCACCGTGGGATCTCCGCGACCTACGCCGTGCGGTCCGACCTCACGGGACCGGGTGCTGGCTGACCACGGCAGCGACGGGGATCGGGCCGTACACATGGGGGTATCGCTGCGACTCCTCGGCCTCGGTGTTGGGCGACCCGTCGGGGTGTGACGGGGCCTCCCACTTCAGGTCGGCATCGCCGAGCGCGGTCGGGTCGATCGTGAGGGCGAGCATGTCGTCGCGGCCGGCGTAGTAACGCTCGAGGACACCGGCGAGCTGCGCCTCGGTGCAGCAGTGCACGAACCCCTCCTCGGCGAGCGAGGGCGGTGCGATGACGCCCGACGACTGAGCCGCGGCCCAGTCGGCGGAGCTGATGAGGTGCAGGATCTGGTGCTCGGGAACGCTCGACTCGGCCATGGCGACCAGTTTCGCGCCCATGGCCCGAGTTCTGCGGGTACCTGTCCCCAGGAGGTGAGGACAACTACCCGCAAAACCCTGGGGTTGGAGCTGTCGGAGTCGAGGGTCAGGCGGTGGCCGGCATCCAGGCGGGGCGGTGGCCCTCGAACTCGGTGATGTCGTCGGCGTGGGTGAGCGTGATGCCGATGTCGTCGAGGCCGTTCAGCAGGCGGTGCTGGATGGAGTCGTCGAGGGGGAACTCGACCGACAGCCCGATGCTCGGCGCCTCGAGCGTCTTGCGCTGCACGTCGATGGTGATCTCGAGGGTGGGGTCGGCCTCGATCGCCCGGAGCAACTGCTCGCCGACCTCGTGGCTGACGGCGATGGGCAGGAGCCCGCAGTTGGTCGCGTTGTTCACGAAGATCGGACCGAAACGCGGCGAGACGACGGCTTCGAACCCGGCCTGCTGGATGGCCCACACCGCGTGCTCGCGGCTGGAGCCGGTGCCGAAGTTGGGGCCGGCGACGAGGATGCTCGCGCCCTGGTACTGCTCCTGGTTCATGACGAACGCCGGGTCGTCGCGCCACTCCGAGAAGAGGCCCTTCTCGAAGCCGGTGCGCTCGACGCGCTTGAGCCAATCCGAGGGGATGATCTGATCGGTGTCGACGTCGGAACGGTCGAGCGGCACTGCGGTGCCCGAGATGATCTGTACGGCTTTCATGGTTGATTCTCCTTACCGAGGAACGGAGCGCTAGAAGGCCGACGAAGGAGGCCGAACCTCAGCGAAGTGATCGAGGTCATCAGGACAGATCGTCGGGGGTGGCGAAGTGGCCCTTGATGGCCGTGGCGGTCGCGACGGCGGGGGAGACGAGGTGGGTGCGGCCACCGCGGCCCTGCCGGCCCTCGAAGTTGCGGTTGGAGGTCGAGGCGCTGCGCTGGCCCGGCTCCAGCTTGTCGGGGTTCATGGCCAGGCACATCGAGCACCCGGGCTCGCGCCAGTCGAAGCCGGCCTCCTTGAAGATCACGTCGAGACCCTCGGCCTCGGCCTGCGCCTTGACGATGTGGCTGCCGGGCACGACGTAGGTCGTGATGCCCGAAGCGACCTTGTGCCCCTTGGCGACGGCGGCGGCGGCCCGCATGTCCTCGATGCGGCTGTTGGTGCAGCTGCCGATGAACACGACGTCGACGCCGACGTCCTTGATCGGCGTACCGGCCTGCAGATCCATGTACTCGAGCGCACGCTCGGCGGCGTTGCGTTCGGTCGGGTCGGCGAACTCGTCGGGGGAGGGGATGCGCCCGTCCATCTTGATGACCTGACCGGGGTTGGTGCCCCAGCTGATGTGGGGCGTGATCTCGGCGGCGTCGAAGACGACTTCCTTGTCGAACACCGCGTCGTCGTCGGTGCGGAGCGTCGCCCAGTCGGCGAGCGCCGCTTCCCAGGCGTCGCCCTTCGGCGCGTAGGGCCGACCCTGGAGGTAGTCGTAGGTGATCTGGTCGGGGGCGATGAGCCCGGCCTTGGCGCCGGCCTCGATCGACATGTTGCAGACCGTCATGCGGCCCTCCATGGAGAGGGCTTCGATGGCGGCGCCGCGGTACTCGGCGACGTAGCCGATGCCGCCGCCGGTGCCGATGCGGGCGAGGATCGCCAGGATGATGTCCTTGGCGGTGCTGCCCGCCGGCAGCTCGCCGTTGACGGTGAGGGCGAGCGTGCCGAGGCGGGGCTGGCTGAGCGTCTGGGTGGCGAGCACGTGCTCGACCTCCGACGTGCCGATGCCGAACGCCAGCGCGCCGAACGCGCCGTGGGTGGCGGTGTGGCTGTCGCCGCAGACGATGGTCATGCCGGGCATGGTCATGCCCTGCTCCGGTCCGACCACGTGGACGATGCCGTTGTTGGCGTGGCCCATGGGGAAGTGGAGGATGCCGAATTCCTTGGTGTTCTCGGCGAGCACTTCGAGCTGGCGCTTCGAGATGGGGTCGGCGATGGGCTGGTCGATGTTCGCCGTGGGGATGTTGTGGTCCTCGATGGCCACCGTGAGCTCGGGGTGGCGGGGCCGGCGGTGGTTGATGCGGAGGCCGTCGAACGCCTGGGGGCTGGTGACCTCGTGGACGAGGTGGAGGTCGATGAACAGCAGGTCGGGCTCGCCGTCGACCTGGCGGACGACATGTCGGTCCCACACCTTCTGGCTCAGGGTGCGTGGTTCGCTCATGGGTGGTTCTCGCTTGCTATCCCAATATATGGGACGATAGTCTCATCTGGTGGAACACAGCATAAGCGGCATCGGGGTGCTCGACAAGGCCATGGGGTTGCTGGCGCACCTGGAAGCGCGCCCCAGCACCTTGGCGGAGCTCGTGGAGCGATCGGGGTTGTCCCGTTCGACGACGCACCGCCTGGCCACTGCGCTCGAAGCCCACGGGCTCGTCGGCCGGGACCACGACGGTCGGTACCACCTCGGCTCCCGGCTCGTCGGCCTGGGTCGGGCCGCAGCGGCGGCACTGCCGTTGGCCGAGCTGGCCGAGCCGGTCCTGGCCGAGCTCCGTGACCTCTCGGGGGAGTCGGCCCAGCTGTACGTCCGGCAGGGCGGCCACCGGGTGTGCGTCGCTGCGCTCGACTCGCCGCACGAGTTGCGGACGATCGTGGCGCCCGGTGCGACGCTGCCCATCGGTGTGGGGTCGGGTGGGCGCCTGCTGTCGGGTGAGGCCCCGAGCCGAGGCGGCTGGATCGAATCGGTCGAGGACCGTGCGCCCGGTGTCGCATCCGTGTCGGCGCCGGTACTCGATCGTGCCGGAACGATCGTCGCTGCCATCAGCGTGTCCGGTCCGATCGACCGCATCGGTCGCAGCCCCGGCAAGCGCCACGGTGCCGAGGTCGTCGCGGCGGCCCGCGCTCTCGAAGCCCTTCTCTGAGTCAGCGCGGCGGGCGGCCGGTTCGCTCGGCCTTGCGCTGCTGGTCGACGAGGTGCCCGTCGAGTTGCTCCATCTCCTCACGGAGGTGGCGCCAGCTGTCGAGACGATCGGCGGGGATCGTGCCGTCCGCCACCGCGGCAATCACCGCGCAGCCCGGTTCGTTCTCGTGGAAGCAGTCGGCGAACTGGCAGTCCTCCGCGGCTGTCTCGACCTCGGGAAACGTGTCTGCGAGGCCTTCCCACGATTCCCACAGCGCCAGCGACCGGGTGCCGGGTGTGTCGAGCAGGAGCCGCCCGTCGGCGAGGTGGAGGAGCCGTGCCGCGGTGGTGGTGTGACGGCCCTTGCCGTCGCCGTCGCGGATCTCGCCCTCGAGCATGATCGTCTCGCCGGCGAAGCTGTTGACGAGCGTGGACTTGCCGACGCCGGACGACCCGAGCAGCGCGAATGTCCGCCCGGGCCGCACCAGGCGATCGAGTTGGTCGAAGCCGGACCGGTCGCGGTTGGAGACCGCCACCACCTCCACGCCGGGGGCGCTCCGACGCGCCGCCGCCAGCGAGGACTCGATGAACGCAGCGTCGACCGCGTCGGTCTTGGTGAGCACAACGATCGGGGTCGCCCCGCTCTGGTGGGCGAGCACGAGTTCCCGCTCGAGCCGTCGCACGTTGACGCCGGGGTCGAGGCCTTGGACGACCAGGACGACGTCCATGTTCGCCGCGAGGGTCTGGGCAACCCGGGCGCCGCGAGCCGAACGGCGGGTGAACGCGGTGAGTCTCGGCGCAACGGCCTCGACCCGCGCCTGGGCCCGGTCGAGCACGACCCAGTCGCCGGCGACGCAGTCCTTCGACGACGTGGTGTTCGTGGCCCGGATCACGTCGTCGGGGCCGACACCCACCGCGACATCGACCTCGCCGCGGTCGACTCGGACGATGCGGCCCGGTTCGAGGTGATCGCCGGTCAGCAGTGGCGCCACGACGTCGGCGACGGGCTCGTTCCAACCGAGTGGCCGGAGGGTGTCGTGGTTGGTCATACGCTCGGGAGGTGACTGATCGGGTACATCCTTCCGTCGACGCTACCGCCGGGACCGAGGTGGAGCGGCCGAGTTCCGATCCACGGCGCTCGGTGCCCGACGTGTTGGCGGCGATCGACATCGGGACGAACTCGGTCCACATGGTCGTGGCGCGCATGGCACCCGACGGCCGGTTCGAGGTCATCACCCGCCACAAGGAGATGGTGCGGCTGGGTGAGTCCGGCGACGACCAGCTCAAGCACCTCACCCCGGGCGCCATCGATCGTGGGGTGGCGGCGCTCGCTCGGTGTCGGAGTGTGGTCGACACGTACGGCGCCCCCGTCGAGGCGGTGGCCACGTCGGCGGTGCGGGAGGCCGAGAACCGCAACGACTTCATCCGGCGGGCGCAGGACGAGGCAGGCATCGACGTCGAGGTCATCGCCGGCCACGAGGAGGCGCGTCTCATCCACCTCGGCGTGCTGCAGGCGCTGCCGCTCTACGACACCCCGTTGATCCTGTGCGACATCGGTGGTGGCAGCACCGAGCTGTTGGTCGGCCACCGGGGCGAAGTTCAGGTGAGCCGCAGTTTCAAGCTGGGTGCGATCCGCATGACCCAGCGCTTCTTCGAGGGCGGGGTGACGTCGAAGCGGTCGGTCGAGCGGGCCCGCCGGTTCGTCCGCGCCACGCTCGCGCCGTTCGTGCGCGAGGCCGCAGCACACCCGTTCGAGGTGGCGGTCGGCAGCTCGGGGACCATCGAGAGTCTCCTCGGCATTGCTCGGGCAGCCGAGGGTTCGGTCAAGCAGTCGGTCAACGGTGCCGTCCTGACCCGGGCGGCGCTCGGCGAGGTGATCGAGCGGCTGATCGCCGCGGAGACCCCGGAGGCCCGAGCCGAGATCAAGGGGGTCGACAAGGGGAGGGCCGACATCATCGTCGGGGGTGCGGTCATCCTCGAGCAGGTGATGGACTCGCTCGCCATCGAGTCGCTGGTCATCAGTGAGTACGCGCTCCGCGAGGGCGTGTTGTTCGACCTCAACAATCGGTTGCACGGTGCGTCGCTCGACCATCTCTCGGACCTGCGTCGCCGCAGCATCGAGCACCTGATGGAGGTGTGCGACGAGGATCCCGACCACTCGCTCCAGGTGGCGGAGCTGGCGCTCGAGCTCTTCGACGGGCTCGAAGGCCGTCACGGTCTCGGCCACGACGAACGCGAGTTGCTCGAGGCGGCAGCGCTGCTCGCGAACGTGGGCTTGTTCAT
>CALMLJ010000136.1 GCA_937868025.1 uncultured Acidimicrobiaceae bacterium | reverse complement strand
CCGCCCGCAGCCTCACCGCCTACGACCACTGACCCCTTGGAACCAATCATCTAGGACGGAAGGCCGAGGGCACGAAAGCTGTTTGCAGGGCCCGGCGGGGGCTGCAATGGTGAACTGATGTCACCGCAACGTTCGGCGCTGCACCGGTGGAGCTGGATCGTGGTCCCGATTGCTGCTCTGGTCGCGGTCGGCATCGTCGCGCTCACGGGCGAGGGAGTCGCCCAACCAGTCTCACGCTGGAGCGATGGATGGTCGGTCATTGCCGACGGAGCGCGCGGCCGACTGCTGGTCATCGACCTCAAGTCCGGGCGGGTCATGCAGAGAATTCCGGTCGAGGCGTCGATCGGAACTGCGTTGAGCGTGCAAGAGGTCGCCTCGTACGCCATCGTTCGGGTACCTGGCCCTCGCGGTTCGACGCTCTCCTCCATCCGACTCGCCGACCTTGAGGTCACGGGGTCGCGTCAGCTGCCGCCCGACGCGACGACCGTCCTCGACGGCGACCGGCTGTGGCAGGTCGACCTGGAGGAGGGTGAGGCGCAAGCCATCGATCCGGACGACCTGGACCCGGTCGGTCGGCCCGTCCGGATCGGGGAGCGTCGGCATCGGGTCCTCCCCGGCGTCGCGAGCGTGGGGGGCCGTGTGGCCGCCATCTCGGCCGGCCCGAATCCGATGCTCGAGATCGCCGACGGCGACAGCGACGACCGACGCTCCGTGCGGCTCGCACCGGGCAGCACGGCGGCGATCGCCGCGGGCGACTCCGAGTTGTGGCTCGCCGAGCCCGGTAGGGGCACCGTGACCGCCATCACCGGGTCCGGCGACGACCGGGTCACCCGGATCGCGCTCCCCGAGGCGGTCGCCACCATGTTCGCAACCGACGGTCGGCTGTTCTTTCCCTCGGCCGACGAGGGAATCGTCGAGGTCCTCGATCCGGTCGCGGGCACGATCACCTCCACATCGACGAACCTCGACTGGCCCGGAAGCGCAGTGCGGTGGGATCAGGTTGCGACGACCGACGGCACCCTGGTGCTCAACCAGAGCACCGGCGACCATGCCGCGCTGCTGGGTCCGTCCGGTGTCGTCGACGTCGCCAAAGCCGACGACAGCGCCACCAGCGATCCGGTCACCGTCCCGTCGACGAGCGCGCCGCCCACCACACTCCCGCCCTCCCCCACGTCGACCCGTCCGCCGACCACGACGACTCCCACACGTGTGAACGGGAAGACGACGACGCGGTCGACCACCCCTGGGTCGACCACCCCTGGCTCGACCACGCCTGGCTCGACCACGCCCGGTTCCAGCACCCCGGGTTCCACGACACCCGGTGCGACCAGCACCACGACACCCTTCGATCCCGACAACCCCACGCCGCTGTCGACCGTCCCGGTGACGAGCCCGGTCAGCACGAGCCCGTCCACCACACCGACCACACAACCCGGCCCGACGCTCGTGGGTGCGACCTCGCCGCTCGGTCTGGTGGCCGGCAACGACTTCAGCTGCGCAGTGACCCCGAGTGGAGGGGCCGGCTGCTGGGGCAGCAACAACAGCGGCCAGCTCGGCGACGGCTCGCAGATCGACTCCTCCCGACCGGTCACGGTCTCGGGCCTGTCCGACATCGCGGGGTTGGCCCGCGGCGTCGGCTCTTACCACATGTGCGCAGTTCTCGGAGGCGCACAGGCCGTGTGCTGGGGCAACAACTGGGACGGCCAGCTCGGCACCACCACTGCCACGACCTGGTCGACCACACCCGTCGTCGTCGAAGGCCTCCACGGCGGGGTCCGAGACCTGACCGTAGGACACGGGCACACCTGTGCGTTGCTCGTGACCGGACGAGTCGACTGCTGGGGCCTCAACGTCCACGGCCAACTCGGGAGCGGCACCAGGACGCAGACGTCGTCGACCGTCGCAGTCACCGGCTTGCAAGGTGTGGCGTCGGTCGTCGCCGGTCTCGAATACACGTGCGCCCTCCAGGTGGTTGGTGCCGTGCAGTGCTGGGGCATCAACGACGTCGGCCAGCTGGGCGACGGCACGACCACCGATTCGGCGATCCCCGTCCCAGTCCAGGGGTTGCAGCACGGCGTCCTGGCGATCTCCGCCGGCACCTTCTCGACGTGCGCGCTGCTGGCGACCGGGCGGGTCACGTGTTGGGGACTCCTCGACTGGGAGAACGAGGTGATCTCGCTCACCCCAACGGTCGCGACCGGGGTCTCGGGCGCGCGCCAGTTGAGCACCGGACGGTTCTCAACGTGCACGATCGGCGACGACCGCCTCGTCCGCTGCTGGGGCGACAACGACGACGGTCAACTCGGGGATGGCGGCTTCGAACGCTCGGCCTCGCCCGTCATCGTCGCCGGCCTCGGCCCCGCCGACGCCCTGTCGGCCGGATCGAGGCAGGTGTGCGCTCGTCGAACCGACGGTGAGATCCGGTGCTGGGGCCGCAACGAATTCGGCCAGGTGGGCATCGGCAGCGCCGACCCCGCAGCGGTCCCCACGCCCACGGCCGTGGCGTCGTTCCCGTGAGGACGTACCGGTGACCGAGCGGTACCGGATCGACGAGCTCATCGGCGCCGGCGCACACGGGTCGGTATCGAAGGCCTGGGATCGACGCGAGCGACGTGTGGTCGCGGTCAAACTCGCGCCGGTCGCGTCGACGCCTGAGATCGACCATCGCTTCCTACAGGAGGGCCGTCTTCGTTTCGATCACCCCAACGTCATGGGCGCGATCGACACCGTGAGGTCGGGCGGACGCCCCGGGATCGTCATGGAGTTCGGCGACGGAGGCGACCTGGCCAACGCGGTCGACGAACACGGGTGCCTCGGCGAAGCCGCGGTCCTGCTCCTCGCGTCCGAACTCCTCGCGGGCCTCGACCACGTCCACTCCCGAGGCGTCATGCACCGAGACATCAAACCGGCGAACGTCATGTTGCGTTCGGTCGACGGCCGGATGACGGCAGCGCTCGCAGATTTCGGTGCGACCCTCGATCTCGATGGCCCACGGTTGTCGGTCTCGTCGACCCAGGTCGGCACGATCGGCTTCATTGCTCCGGAGGTGATGGACGGGAGCGACGCCGACGAGCAGTCAGACCTGTACTCCGTCGGCCGAACGCTCGAGTACGCACTGACGGGGTCGACGCGGATCCCGGTCGATCCCGACGAAATCACGCCGGAGCTGGGTGAGCTGTTGCGCCGACTCCTGGCGGCAGATCCGCGTGACCGCCCGCGGAGTGCGGCGACGGCACGGCGCCTCATCGAGGCTGCGGTCCCCGCCGGTGCTGTGCTGCCCGGTTCACCTCTCCCGACCGCGCCACCCGACGCACGGCATCGGGGCCGGGGCCGGAGCATCGTGACGATCGGCGCTGCAGCGATCACGCTGGTCGTCGCCATCCTCGTAGCCAAGGAGGTCCTCGACAGCGAGGACACCCGGGCCTCCGGCGATGTTGCTGCCGACATGACGACGACACCAACGACACCGGAATCGTCCGCTGCCGACACGACGCCCCCCGTTCCGACCTCGCCCGATTCCTCCACACCGGTGCCAACGTCCCCGCCGCCGCCGCAGAACTTGGTCCGACTCGTGACCAAGTGCGGCGACATCGATGTCTACGACGCCGTCGACCCCGAGTTCCGGACCGTGTCGTGGGTCGCACCGCAGACCGATGCCGTCCGGGAGATCAGCCTGGGTCACCTCGACTGGAGCACCCAGCCCTCGATCGACATCGGCAGTCGCCTCCCCGGGGCGTCACCCGACTTCGCGGTCGAGGTGCGGTGCTCGACGAGCGGTGTCGGTGCACTCATCCAGGATACAACCACGGGACGGTGACCGAAGGAGCCGGCAGGATCCCGGGCGTCAACTCCGCGATCGGTCCATCGATCGGCGCCACCTCACCAGAGATCGACGCCGCCCACTCGGCGGCCGGACTCGACCAGTTCGCCCAGGAACGGACGGGTGCCGCTGAAGCGGAGGGTCCCGCGGTCGAACTCTCGGTCGACGGACGCCCACCGGGTGAGGCCGTCGTCGAGAAGACGTCGAGCGGCGGCCTCGTCGCCCAATCGATCGGCACGGGCGGCAGCGCGCGACAGCCCTGTGGCGCTGCGTGCCCTGCGGAGCCGAGCGGAGGGCAGCCGGCTCGGGTGGGCCGTGATGAGGAGGTAGAGATCGTCGAGTTGCCGGTTGCCGCCGACGGTCAGCTCGGCGGTCGCAACAGCCCGGCCGGCGACCCAGCCCGCCTGGAGCGAGGACAGGGCCGTGATCACGTCGGACGTCTCGTCGATGATCACCGCGACGAGTTGCTGCACCTCGGCCGCGTACATGCCCGGGGCGAGGTCGGTCGAGATCTGGAGCAGATGGTCGGCACGGTCGCGCCGTACCACGGCCCCGCGCGAGAGGTCGACCAGGCCCGGCGGGAGCCACGACGTATCGAGCGCGACCTCACCGTCGCCGCCGAGCGGGAGCGCCCCCAGGGGAAGGTCACCGATGTGGTCGGACAGAGCGATCGCGTTGCTCGGCGAAACGACCGAACGGGTCACCCCACGCGGTGTCTCGAACGGAGCGACGCACGTGTCGGCCCATTCACTGCGAGCGTCGTCCCCCCACTCGATCGGCTCCAGAAGTGCCTCCGCCGCAGCGGACGCGGCGCCGGGCTCGCTCGACTCCAGGGCGATGTCAGCCACGCCGAGCATCCGTCGGAGCGCGTTGGCCTCGGCGTCCCACCATGCGGTCCGCGGACCGAGGAACGACTGCTGCCGAGCGGCCTCGGACAGGACTGCCAACCGCCCACCGATCTCGCACGCTTCGGCGTCGAGGTCGATCGGCGCCAGGTCGCCGCCGAACAGGCGCCCGGGGTCGGCCCCGAATCGGCGGAGCACACCGAGGTCGAGATCGTCGAGAGCGAGGCCGGCGGAGTCGTCGGAGTCGACGGTGACGCGGAGGAGGCTGCCGTCGAGGGCATCGACCTCGAGCCGCACCCCAGGGGTCAGCGAGACGGTCGCGACGCCGGCCGGACCGGGCACGGTGGCAGCTGTCATGGCCCACCGGGACAGGTCGGCGTCGAAGCTCGGGACGAGTCTGGTCATGAGCCCGTCACCCCCCGCTCGTCAGGGTCGGGGAGCGCGCTCAGCGCAACGACCCGGAGGAGCTCGCGTGCGCACTTGCCACAGCGCTCCTTCCACTTCCGCGTGCTGGCCGACAGGCGACCGGCGGTCGTGCTGACACGACTGGGATCTCGCAGCCTGAGGAACTCGTACACGAGCTTGTCCCAGTACGTCGCGCCGCCCCGGATGTCGTCGGAGGAGCCGTCGCCGGGCGGCAGGAACCCGACGTCGTGGAGCTCGAGCACACCGAGGGCGACTGCGACGGCCTCGGAGCCGGCACAACCGCGGCATCCGGCTCGACCCGACGCCAGGAGCTGCCCCAACTCCCGACGCATGTCGTCCTGACCGGTCGACCACGTCGCCGTGAACTCCGGCGATCCGGTGGACCCGCCGCCGACGTCCTCGATCGCAGGATCGAACTCGTGCTGCTCGTCTCCGAGCGTAGTGAAACTGATCGGGCTCCTGCCCGTTCGGCGGCCGAGATCGCACGCATCGTTGTCGAGGGCTCGGAGGATGTACTTCCATGCCGAGGTCTCGTCCGAGACGGAATTGGGGGGGCCACTCCCCCCGGCTCGCCACGTCGAGATCGTCCCCACGATCGACAGGTACCACTCGCTGAGGAGGTCGCTCCCGAGATCGGAGATTCCACGCTGGTGCGCCTTCGCCCTGCAGCGTTGCGCTGCTTCGGGCGATTCGATCACGTCGAGGAACCATTCCTCGAAACGTTCGACCGACCAAGCCACCGGGGGATTCTGCGCAGAGAGCGCGATCCAAATCAACCGGCAGGAGCGCCGCGAACAGCGCGCCGGCAGGTCGACCCGACCTCTCCGCTCGTGGTGGGTGATCGCCGTCGTGCGGGAGAGCGGCCCCGATCTCCGCCGGCGGGTGGTTGCTGACCGTACATCGGACATGACTTTCTCCTGACCCGGTCGGCGCCGTGTGGCCGCCGGTTCGTCGTTTCGTCGGGCACGGGGACACCTCGGGATCCGAAGGAGTCCCGAGGTGTCCCCGTGCGAGCGGATGATCAGTTGGGGGTGATCCGGATGTACTTCTGGAAGGTCCGTTGCGACTTCACGACGACGCCGACGTTCCAATCCGACGCTTCGACCGTCTTGCCATCGGCCAGAGCGATGGCGACGTGTTCGCTCGTGGAGTTGTGGTTCACCATCAGGTCACCTGGAGCGGGTGAACTCACGGCCCGTCCCCGCGACGTGGAGTCGAGGGTGAGCATGGTCCCCGTGTAGTTGGCCACGATGTCGAACCCGGCAACCTTGTACGCCTTCCAGACGAGTCCGGAGCAGTCGAAGGCCCGTCGCGGACCGTCTCCGAAGCGGTTGGTGTCGCCGTTGCAGGGGGCAAGCGCCGCCTTCGCTCCCGGCTTGCAGTACGGCTGGCCGATCTGGTTCATGGCGAACACGATGGCGCGGGCAGCAGTCGGGCTGGAGGCCTGCTGCACCGAACGAGCGCACAGTTCGGCGTAGGTCCCGGTCGGGCAACCGGCGACGGTCGGCGGCATCGTGGTCGGCGAACTGCCGAGGAAGGGGGCGTCGCCGAAGCTGAACACACCACCGTCGCGAGCGACGAGCCAGTAGCCGTACCCCGTCGACGTCGGAGCGATCCCGTACACCGGCTGATTCAACCGCTGACCACCCATGGACCCGTAGAACACCGCGTCACCGAAGGCGAACACCCCGCCATCAGCAGCCACCAGCCAGTAGCCACGCCCACTCGGCGTCGCACTCATCGACACCACGGGCTGGTTCAGGGTCTTTCCTCCCATCGACCCGTAGAACGCCGCATCGCCGAACGAGAACACCCCACCATCAGCCGCCACCAACCAGTAGCCACGCCCACTCGGCGTCGAGGACATCCCCACGATCGGCTGGTTCAGCCGCTGACCACCCGTCGACCCGTAGAAGCCGAGGTTCCCGAACGTGAAGATCCCGCCATCGCCCCCGACCAGCCAATAGCCATCGCCGGTGGGAGCAACCGCAGCACCGACCATGGGCTGGTTCAACCGCTGACCACCCATCGACCCGTAGAACGCTGCGTCACCGAAACTGAAGACCCCACCATCGCTGGCGAAGACCCAGTAGCCGTTGCCGCTTCGGGTCGATGCCACCCCGATCGCTTGACCCGCACCCACGTTGGCGTCGCCTGCGAACCGAGCCGCACCGAACGCGTGCACCTTGCCCTTCCCCTCGACGGTCCAGTACCCGTCGCCCTTCGGTGTACGAGCGATCGGTGTCGCGCTCAACGACGGATTCACCACCGCAACCGGCGGATCCGGAACCGGAACCGTGGTCGGGACAGGTGCCGTGGTCGGGACAGGTGCCGTGGTCGGGACAGGTGCCGTGGTCGGGACAGGTGC
>CALMLJ010000135.1 GCA_937868025.1 uncultured Acidimicrobiaceae bacterium | reverse complement strand
GTCATCCGATGGCGGGTGCGGGGCAGTCGGGCATCCCGAGCAGTCTGACGCACCCGCGTCCGGCGGGTGACGATCGAAGGACGGAGTGCGATGGCCACCCGTTCACTGTCGACCTCGATTCTCCGCGTCGGCAGAGTGGATTCTGGGAGTTCGCTCCGAATCGCCCGGACCGTAAGAAGTCCGCGAGATGCACCCCACTCCCGGGTCGACCTGCGTCACCATGGGCCCATGGCAACCCCCAGTACCAACGGAACCCAGCCCTACGTCCTCGTGGTCGACGACGAGGAGCACATCAGTGAGATGGTCGCCATGGGTCTCGGGTTCAACGGCTTCGAGGTGGATCGGGCGGCATCGGGGCGCGGCGCGCTCGACGCGATCGCCAACCGGCGCCCCGACCTCGTGGTGCTCGACGTGATGCTGCCCGACCTCGACGGGTTCGAGGTGGCTCGACGCCTCCGCCAGGCCGAGGGCGCGGGCACTCGGGTCCCGGTCATCTTCCTCACAGCCCGCGACACGACGAGCGACAAGGTCGAGGGCCTCCGGCTCGGCAGCGACGACTACGTCACCAAGCCGTTCAGCATCGAGGAGCTGATCGAGCGGGTGAAAGCGGTGCTCCGCCGCTCGAGTGGCACGGGCCCGGGGGAGCAGAAGCTCTCCTACGCCGACCTCGAGCTCGACGAGGAGACCCGTGACGTGTGGCGCGCCGGTCACCTGATCGAACTGACGCCGACCGAGTACAAGCTGTTGCACTATCTGCTGTCGAACTCGCGCCGGGTGCTCACCCGCGACCAGATCCTCGAACACGTGTGGGACTACACGTTCGCGGGCAACGCCAGCGTCCTCGAGACCTACATCAGCTACCTGCGCCACAAGGTCGACGAGTACGACCCGCCGCTGATCCACACGGTCCGCGGCGTCGGCTACAGCCTCAGGCTCCCCCCGGGTCACGAGAGCGCCTGATCGCCACGGAACCGGGTGGGTCGGGCCCTATGCCACCTCGGCGGCTGCCGCGGCGAACTGGGCGTTGTAGAGACGGGCGTAGGCGCCGTCGGCGGCCAGCAGCTGCTCGTGGTTGCCCTGCTCCACGATGCGGCCGGCTTCCATCACCAGGATCGTGTCGGCGTCGCGGATGGTGGACAGGCGGTGGGCGATCACGAAGCTCGTGCGCTGCGAGCGCAGCGCGGCCATGGCGCTCTGGATGAGCACCTCGGTACGGGTGTCGACCGAGCTGGTCGCCTCGTCGAGGATGAGGATCGCGGGGTCGGCGAGGAACGCCCGGGCGATCGTGAGCAGCTGCTTCTCGCCGGCCGACACCGTGCCGCCCTCGTCGTCGATGCGGGTGTCGTACCCGTCGGGCAGCGAGTGCACGAACCGGTCGACATAGGTCGCCCGGGCCGCGGCGAGCATCTGCTCCTCGGTCGCGTCGAGGTTGCCGTAGAGGATGTTCTCGCGGATCGTGCCGCCGAACAGCCACGTGTCCTGCAGCACCATGCCGATCTCGGAGCGGAGCTGGTTGCGGGGCATCTTGGCGATGTCGCGGCCGTCGAGGGTGATCCGGCCGTCGTCGAGCTCGTAGAACCGCATGATGAGGTTGACGAGCGTCGTCTTGCCGGCGCCGGTCGGGCCGACGATGGCGACGGTCTGGCCGGGCTCGGCGACGAGCGAGAGATCCTGGATCAGCGGGTTGGCCGGGTCGTAGGAGAACGAGATGTGCTCGAACTCGACACGACCCCGCACCTCGACGTCGCGGCCGGCGGTATCCTCCTCGAGCTCCTGCTCGGGGGCGTCGAGGAGCTCGAACACCCGCTCGGCCGACGCCACACCGGACTGGAACACGTTGATCATCGAGGCGAGCTGGGTCAGCGGCATCGTGAACTGGCGGGAGTACTGGATGAACGCCTGCACGTCGCCGAGCGACAGCGCGCCCGACGCGACCCGGAGGCCGCCGACGACCGCGATCACGACGTAGTTGAGGTTGCCGAGGAACATCATCGCCGGCTGGATCACACCCGAGATGAACTGCGCCTGGAACCCGGCGTCGAACAGCTCCTCGTTCTTGCGGCCGAACCGGGCCTCGACGTCGGCCTGCCGACCGAACACCTTCACGAGGTTGTGGCCGGTGAACGCCTCCTCGACCTGCGCGTTGAGCGCCCCGGTGTGGGCCCACTGGGCGATGAACTTCTTCTTCGACCGACCGGTGATCGTCTTGATGAGGACGAGGGAGGCGGGGATGGTGATCAGCGCGACCAGCGCCAACAGCGGTGAGATCACGAACATCATGATCAGCACACCGAGCAGTGACAGCACCGACGTGAGCAGTTGGCTGAGGGTCTGCTGGAGGCTCTGCGCGATGTTGTCGATGTCGTTGGTGACGCGGCTCAGGAGGTCGCCGCGAGGCTGGCCGTCGACGTAGCTGAGGGGGAGGCGGTGCAGCTTGTCCTCGACCTCGGCGCGCAGACGCAGCATCGTTCGTTGCACGACCCCGGCCAGCAGGAACGCCTGCAGCCACTGGAACGCAGCGGAGACGACGTAGATGCCGAGTGCGGCGAGGAGGACGTTGCGCATGTCATCGAAGTCGATGCTGCCGGTGCCGCGGAACTTGGCCATGATGCCCTTGAACAGGATGTCGGTGGCGTGGCCCAACACCTTGGGGCCGATGACCGACAACGTCACGCTGATCACGGCGAACAGGAGCACGGCGGTCACGCCGGGGCGCTCAGGGGTGAGGCGGCTCATCAGGCGGCGGGTGGAGCCCGCGAAGTCCTTCGACTTCTCGGTCGGCATCCCCGCCATACCGCCCATGCGGCCGCCCGCCGCCTGGCGGGCCTCGCGCACGACCTCGGTCTTCACGACGGGTGTGTCGTCGGTGTGGTCGTTGGTCTGGTCGGTCATCAGGCGGCCTCTTCCTGGGTCATCTGCGATTCCACGATCTCGATGTAGGTGGGGCAGCTCGCCAGCAGCTCACGGTGGGTTCCGAGGCCGACGCAGTGGCCGTCCTCGAGCACCAGGATCTGGTCGGCGCCCATGATCGTGGACACGCGTTGCGCAACGACGACGACCGCGGCGTCACGGGTGTGGGGGAGTAGTGCGGCGCGGAGCCGGGCGTCGGTCGCCAGGTCGAGCGCCGAGAACGAGTCGTCGAACAGGAAGATCGAGGGTTTGCGGACCAGCGCCCGAGCGATGGCGAGGCGCTGCCGCTGCCCACCCGAGACGTTGAACCCACCCTGCACGATCGGTTCGTCGAGTTGCAGTGGCATGGCCTTCACGAAGTCGGTGGCCTGCGCGACCTCGAGCGCCGCCCACAGTTCCTCGTCGGTCGCGTCGGGCTTGGAGTAGCGGAGGTTGGAGGCGACGGTCCCGCTGAACAGGTACGGCTTCTGGGGCACCAACCCGATGCGGGCCCACAGGGTCTCCAGTCGCACCGTGCGGATGTCGACGCCGCCGATGAGGACCTCGCCCGCCGTCACGTCGAAGAGCCGGGGGATGAGGTTGAGCAGCGTGGTCTTGCCCGAACCGGTCGAGCCGATGACGGCGGTCGTCGTGCCGGGCGCGACGGTGAGCGAGATGTCGGTCAGGATCGGTTCGTCGGCGCCGGGATAGTGGAAGCCGACGTTGCGCAGCTCGAGCGGCGCGGACTCGGGCAGCTCGGCGAGGGCGTCGGGCGCTTCCTCGACCGACGAGTCGGTCTCGAGGACCTCGACGAGGCGCTCGGCGCACACCGCGGCGCGAGGGATCATGACGGCCATGAACGTCGCCATCATGAGCGACATCAGGATCTGGGCCAGGTAACTGAGGAAGGCGATCATCTGGCCGACCTGCATGTCGCCGCTGTTGATGCGGTTGGCGCCGATCCACACGGCGGCGACCGTCGACACGTTGAGGACGATCATGATCGACGGGAACATGCAGGCCATGAGTCGACCGGCGGTGAGCGACGTCTCGGTGAGGTCGTCGTTGGCCGAGCCGAATCGCTTGACCTCGGCGGGCTCACGCACGAACGCCCGCACGACGCGCATGCCGGTGATCTGCTCCCGCAGCACCCGGTTGACCTCGTCGATGCGGACCTGCATGACGCGGAACGTCGGGATCATCTTGCGGACGACGAGGCCGACGAGCGTGACGAGCGCCGGGATGCTGAAGATGAGGATGGCGCTCAAGCCGACGTCCTCGCGCAGCGCCATGATGACGCCGCCGACGGTCGTGATCGGCGCCGCCACGAACATGGTGCAGCCCATCAGCACCAGCATCTGCACCTGCGTCACGTCGTTGGTGATGCGAGTGATCAGCGACGGCGCGCCCAGCTCGTTGATCTCCTTGGCGGAGTACCCGGTGACCTGGTGGAACAGGGCGTGGCGGACGTCGCGCCCGAACCCCATCGCGGCGCGGGCGCCGAAGAACACACCGGCGATGGCGAACAGCACCTGGACGAGGCTGACGGCGAGCATGATGCCGCCGTGGGACCAGATGTAGCCCGTGTCCTGCCGCACGACACCCTGGTCGATGATGTCGGCGTTGAGGCTCGGGAGATAGAGCGCGGCGATCGTCGCGACCAGTTGCAACCCGACGACGAGGTAGAGCTGCTTGCGGTACGGCCGGATGTAGGTGCGGAGGAGTTGCCAGAGCATGTGGTTCCTGATGATCGAGGTCGGCGGGTGAGGGGCAGCGGCTGAAGGTCAGCGGGCGAGGATGCCGCCGAGCGCGAGCTCGACGATGTCGGACGGCGAGAGCACCCCGTCCTCGGTGATGAACATGGGATGGGTGCCGCCGAACGTGATCGAGCGGAGCACCTGGGCTGCGACGTGGGGCTCGCAGCTGAGGGAGTCGGCGTCGGGGAGGAAGAGGTCGACGAGCCCGTCGAGCGCACCGGGGGGCTTGCGGGGGAGCGGCGGACCCTGCCGGTCGGGCGCGATCGTGGCGATCACCCCCATGAGCTGGAAGATCCGCGATGTGCGGTCCTGGATCTGAGCGACCGCGGCCTCCAGTCGCTCCCGGAGGGGGAGCGACCGGTCGATCGCGGCGATGCCGTCACGGACCGGTGTGGGGTCGAACGCAAGCTCGACGGCGGCCCAGATCACGTCCTCCTTGGTCGCGAAGACCCGGAAGATCGTGCCCTCGGCGATGCCGGCGGCTTCGGCGATCTGACGGGTCGTGATCCCGGCGCCGACTTCGAGCAGGAGCGGCAGCGTTGCCGCGGCGATGGCGGCCCGTCGCTCGTCGGCCGGCATCGAACTCGCGCGGGAGCCGGTTCGCGGGGCGAGCGCGGCAGTGTCGGAGGTCGGGAGCACGGTGGAGCACCGTACCTGAGTGAGCACTCACTCACGAACGCTTTACGCTGAGAAAAGGGTCACACGGCCTGCTGCTGGGGTGCACTCGGGTCGAGGACGAGCCGGACCTCGGTGCCGCCGCCCACCCGGGGGATCCAGTCGATCGAGGCGCCGATGCTTGCCGCCGCCTCGGCCATCGACCGTGTGCCGACCCCCGACCCGACGCGCTCCGCCACGCCGACGTCGACGTCGACGTCGTTCGAACGCTCGTCGCCGCCGTCGGTCACGCGCACGACGATCGCGCCGTCAGCAGCGATGTCGGGGGACCGGTCGACCGACTCGACGGCGACCGTTGCCGATCGACGGTCCGTGTGCTTTGCGACGTTGTTGAGCGCCTCGCGGACGATCTCGGTGACCGTCGGGGTCGCGGTCCGGGTCCAGTGCGGCACGGGCGCGGACTGTTCGACGACGACGTTCAGGCCACGGCGGCCGAACTCCGCGGCGAGGCCGTGCAACTCGTCGCCGATCGACGCCGGCTTGCGCTCGGTGCCATCGATGGCGACCCCGATGCGGGCGATCTCCTCGTCGATCCACGCGCCGAGCACGTTCGCGTCGAGGTCGCCGGCGACGACCGCTCCGAGGACCTGGGCGATGCCGTCGTGCACCAGTGACCGTTGGGCGAGACGTTGTTCGCGCAGCCGGCCGAGACGTCCGGCTGCCGCGAGCTCGGTCGACATCGCCGTGAGCTCCCGGGTCTGCTCGAGCGAGATGCGCGCCACGTTGCGGAGGATGTGCGCCGTCGAGTGGATCACCAGTTGCTCGTTAGCGGCGCCGGCGAGCCGCTCGTGCCACGGCCCCCGGCGCAGGATCTCGGTCAGGCCCTGGATGGCGCCGAGCGCGGTGACCGTCCTCGTCGCCGAGGGAGCGTCCCACCGCACGATGCCGACGGTGGCCGCCATCTTGGCCGAGTCGGCCTCGATCCACGCCGACATCCGTCGATCGCCGGGGGTCCTCGCCTGCACCCGCCCGAGCGCGGCGGCCGACGCCAGGTTGGCCGCCGAAGCCAGAGCCTCGGCCCGGTTCTCGCCGAGGCGATCGACGACGCTGTCCGACAAGAGCGCGGCGGCGAGGGCGCAGCGGAGCCCCGTCGTCGCGATCGCCGCGCGCGACACCCGGCGATCCACGGACGCGCTGTGGGTGATCCGCACCAGCGTCGTCACCGACGTGCTGATGCAGACGGCGGCCCGCACCCGGCGGCTGATACGTCGTGCGGTGCGCTCGACCGGTCCGTAGTCCGCGACGGTTTCGATGACGAGCGGCGCATCGATCTCGGCGTCGGGATCGGACAACCACCGTCGGATGCGAGCCTCCTCGTCGGCCGCCAGCGCGGCGGCGCAGCGCGGGTCGGTCGTCAGTGCATCGCCGATGCGTCGGAGGGCCGATGCCGCGGGCATCAGGATCTCGAGTTCGAACGCGGCCCGCTCAGTAGCGAGTTCGTCGTCGATCCGCCGGTCGACGAACCTCGACACGTGCTCGTCGATCAACGTGGCATGCCGCCGCAGGCGATTGGCGATGAGGATCGTCGGCGCGGCGGCCGTGGCTGCAGTCGGGGCGAGGGCGGCGAGAATCCGGAGTGCGTCGGCCCGGGACCGACCCACCACGAGGGGCAACGCCTGGACGACGACGCTGGTGGCGCGGCCGGTGGCACTGGTCGAGAGCAGCGGTGTGGCCGCCATCCGCACGTCGAACACGCGGTTCGTCCATGCCGTACCGCCTGCCTGGGCGTCGGTGGTGGTCGAGCGGGCCCCCAGCGCGACGGCGACGACGCCCAACGCGGTGTCGATCCGCCACAGGTCGTGTGTCCGCATCGTGGGCCAGCGTCGGGTATGTGACCAGACCACGACCGTGGAGCCGGCCTCGACGGCGAGCGCTGCCCACGCGAGCGGGCGGCGCTCCGTCTCCTCGGGGTGCGACACCAGGCGCAGGGCCCCGGCACCCACGGTGGCGGCGCGGTGCACGAGGTGGAACCGGGTCAGGACCGCCTCGATCCCCATCTCGGCGGCCCCGGCGGCGAAGTTCGGCGTCCAGCCGGAATCAAATCGCAGCGGATGCATGCGTCTCCATCGGGCCGGTCGGTGGGCGGAGCACGATTCGCACCTCGGTGCCACCCGACGAGGTCTGGAACCATTCGATGTCGGCGTCGATCATCGCTGCCAGCGCCTGCATCGTCTCGGTGCCGGTGCCCGAACCGGGAAGGAACACCGGGAAGTCGGTGCCGAAATCGCAGATCCGGACCAACACCGTGCCGTCCTCGCGGTCCAAGATGCCGAGCCAGGTCCAACTGTCGGGCACGTGTTTGACCACGTTGTTGACCGCCTCGGTGATGATCTCGCCGACGGTGCCGCCGATCTCGCTCGTCCACGCGGGCAGGTCGTAGGCCTGGGCCATCAACATTGCGCCGCGCTCGGCGAACCGGTCGACCAGCGCCGCCACGATCGCCTCGAGGTCGCCGGGCTCCCCGACAGCCTTGCGGCCCAACCGCACGTCGATGCGGACCCGCTCCTGGTGGAGCCAGGCGAGCAGTGCCGGGTCGTCGTGGCGGCCGGCGGAGACGGCGGTGAGTACTTGGGCGATGCCGTTGTGCACGAACGAGCGGTGCCGGACGCGGAGGTCGTCGAGCAGCGACCAGTGGCCCTCGACCTCCAGCGTCGCCAGCGTGAGTTGCCGGGATTGCTCGATGGCCGCCCAGGTTCCGTGTTCGACCTGCCGGGAGGTGGCCTGCACGATGGCGACCTCGTTGGCGGCCGCCGCCAGCCGTTGGCCGACCGTGCGGCGCGCTCGGGCGCGTCTGCCGGCGTCGGGGTCCGGAGGGGTGAATCGATCGGCGACGGCGACGACGGCGCGGATCGCGCTGAGCGCGTGGCTGGCGTACCGCTGTGTCGGGACGCGACCGATCGCCGCTGCTGACGTCGCCGATACCTCGTACACGAGCCGTTCGAACCATGCGACGACGGGCGGATCGTGCCGCTCGGCGTGCTGGTGGAGGCCGGCTGCGGCGGTCACCAGCACGTCGGCGGCCGATTCGACGAGCCGGGAGGTCTCCTCGTCGACGCCGGGGAACCACTCGAAGAACAGTGCCGCCCCCAGAAGACCCCGTGCCGAGATCACACCCGCGGCGACCTTGGCGGCGCCGGGGTGGTGATGCTTGACCCCGACGAGCCGGACGAGGTCGGCGACCGACGACCCGAGGCGGATCCCGCCCCGGAGGCGGCGACTGAGCCGACGTATCCCCGCCTCGACGATCTCGAGGTGCGCGGCCCGGGCCTCGGGCGTGACCGTGGACGGCGAGGCCGGAGCCAAGGCCTCGTTCGTGAGCCAGGAACGGATGCGACATTCCTCGGCGGCGGCGAGTGCGACCGCGGCAGCTCGGTCGACGACCAGGAGGGAACTGATCTCGTCGAGCACCTGCGGTGACGGCGCGAGCACGGTGTCGAGGAAGTGCGCCTCCTCGGCGACGAGGGCGGCGTCGAGTTCGGCGTCGGCCCACCGAAGCGCCCGGGCGTCGATCACCCGCGCCGCGCGACGCATCTCGTGGCTGAGCATGAGCGCCTGGAAGAACGCGCTGGTGAGGAGCGGTGTGAGGTGGCTGATGATGCGACGACGGGCCTCGCGGTCGCGGCGCATCAGGTGCGGGAGCACCTGGCTGCCGACCCCGGCGAACAGGGGCAGGCCGTGACGATCCCCCAGGGGGAAGGCGGCGACCCGCACGGCGAGCATCCGGTTGGTCCACGCCGTGCCGTTGACCTGTGGCTGTACGTGCATGGCGCGCGAGCCGAGCGCGACGCTCGCGACCCCGAGCACCGCGTCCGCTGAGGTCACCCACGGGTCGAGCATCGACTGCCACGTCCGGGTGCGCCGCCACACGTAGACGGCGTCGGCACACTCGAGGGCGAGGGCGGCCCACGCCTGTCGCGGGTTGCGGACCTCCTCGGGGCGGGCGACGAGCTTCAGTGCTCCGGACGCGATGGCGGTCGCCCGGTAGGCGTGGTGGTACCGGTTGAGGATCGTCTCGAGTTCGAGGCCGGCCGCGCCCGCGGTGAAATCAGGCGTCCACTGGACGCCGGGTCGTGTCGACAGGGCATATGCCGAGGAGGGTCGGAGGCCGAAAAGGAGACGGCGTATGGACAAGGCGCCGTCCATGGTATTGGCCGGTCGTCAAAATGATGTGACAATCGGAGAGCA
>CALMLJ010000134.1 GCA_937868025.1 uncultured Acidimicrobiaceae bacterium | reverse complement strand
CCGAACCCGAGGCGTCGGGGACGATCGCGGTCTTCCAACCGGACCAGGAGCCCCCACGACCCGACGCCGTGCGGCTGATCGACTCGTGCACCGCCATCGCGGCGTTGGCGATCGAACGGGCGCACGCGGAGGCGTTGCTCAGCCACCAGGCGACCCATGACTCCCTGACGGGCCTGCCCAACCGGTCGCACTTCCTGCACCACCTCGAGCTCGCTCTCACCAACGACGGCGACCGGCCACTGGCGGTCCTGTTCCTCGACCTCGATCGCTTCAAGGTGATCAACGACGCACTCGGCCACGGGGTCGGTGACGCGCTGCTGGTCGCGGTCGCCGACCGTCTCCGGTCCTGCCTCGGAGCGGCCGACACCATCGCCCGGTTCGGCGGCGACGAGTTCACGGTGCTCTGCCCCGGCCTGTCGTCGGAGCAGGAAGGTCTGGCCGTCGCCGACCGGATCGGCGCAGCGTTCCAGCGCCCGCTGCCGCTCGGCGAACGCGACGTGGTGATGACCGTCAGCATCGGAATCGCCTTCGGACGGCCGGGAGACGGCACGGCGCCCGACACCCTGCTCCGCAACGCCGACGCCGCCATGTACAACGCGAAGGACGCCGGCCGGAATCGCGTCAAGACCTTCGACGGCGAGATCGCGGCACAGGTCGTCGAGCGACTCGAGATCGAGCACGCCCTCAACCAGGCGATCCGTTCCGACGAGTTCACGCTCCACTACCAGCCCGAGGTCTGCATCGATTCCCGCCGGGTGAACGGCGTCGAGGCGCTGATGCGATGGAACCACCCCACGCGCGGCTTCATCTCGCCGGCCGACTTCATCCCCGTCGCCGAGGAGACCGGCCTCATCACGACGCTCGGAGAGTGGGCCCTCCGCAAGGCCGTCGGCCAACTCCGGGCGTGGACCGCCGACCTCGCTGACGACGTGCCCTTCACGATGTGGGTCAACGTCTCGGTGGTGCAGCTCATGGCACCCCGGTTCCTCGCCACGGTCCGGCAGCTCGTCGAGACGAGTGGCATCGCACCGCATCGGCTCGGCCTCGAGATCACCGAGAGCGCGATCATGGCCGACGCCGACCTCGCCGCGACCTCCATCGCCGCGCTCAAGATGATGGGCACGCAGATCGCGATCGACGACTTCGGCACCGGGTACTCGTCGCTCTCGTACCTCCGCCGACTCGAGGTCGACGTGGTCAAGATCGATCGCAGCTTCGTCGCGGAACTGGATCAGCCCGACGGGAGCGGCCGACTCGTCGGAGCGATCGTCGACCTCGCCCACGCCGTCGGGTGCCGTGTGATCGCCGAGGGGGTCGAGACGGTCGAGCAGTACGAGCTGCTCGCCGACATGGGCTGCGACGTCGCTCAGGGGTTCGGGCTGGCGCTACCGTCCCCGGCGTGGTCGTCGATCCCGACCACGGCGACGGCGATCACACCACTCTGGAGCTGACCTCCGCCGGTGGGGTCGGCTCCGACACCGGTTGCACGACGATCGCGATCTTTCCCCGAGCCTCGCCCCCCACGAGGAGCGCCATCGCGTCGGCCGCCTGCTCGAGCGGCACCGTGTGACCGACGCTGGGCGTCAGGTCGCCGCGTTCGATCAGCTCGACGAGGCGTTCGAGATCGGCCGAGTTCTCCTTGCTGACCATCATGCGGAGGCGTTGGCGCACGAACGGCGACGTGAGGACGGCGAGCAGTTGGCGTCGCATGCCGATCAGGTTGCCGTTGTCCTCGGCGCCCACGACGACGAGCGTGCCCCGCCCGTCGATGAGGCGGCGGAGCCGGGACAGCGGCTGGCCGCCGGCGATGTCGAGGACGACGTCGAACCGCCCGTCGGTGGTGGTCACGTCCTGCGCCGAGTAGTCGATGACGTCGGTCGCTCCCAGCGACCGGACCAGCTCGACCTTCGACGTGCTGCACACCGCGGTGACGCGAGCGCCACGGGCCGCAGCGATCTGCACGGCGTAGGAGCCGACGCCGCCCGACGCACCGGTGATCAGCACCCGCGAGCCCGAGTCGACGCGGCCCAGGTCGAGCGCCTGGATCGCCGTCAGGCCCGACACCGCGACGACAGCCGCCGACTCGAACGGAAGCCCGGCGGGCTTGTGCGAGAGCTTGGACTCCTTGGCGACGGCGAACTCGGCGAACGATCCCGCGCCGATGCCGAGCACCTCGTCGCCCACCTTGAACCGCGTCACGCCGGTGCCGACTTCCACGACCCGTCCGGCGAGGTCGAGGCCCGGCACCGGGTTGCGGGGATGCCGGAGCCCGAACGCCAGGCGCGCCGCTCGGGGCAGACCGACCATGAGGTGCCAGGTGCCGCGGTCGAGGCCCGCTGCGTGGACGGCGATCAGAACCTCACCGTCGCCCGGGACCGGATCGGGGAGCTCGCCGAGCTGCCACGCGTCGGTGGCGGCGTAGGAGCGCTGGACGATCGCTCGCATCGTTCGGGTGGATTCGGTCATGGCGTCCTCCGGGACTCGATCGCTCGCCGTACTTAGTAAGGCGTACTTAGTAAGGTAACGTTGGACCTCGTGACGAGCAAGCGCGTCGACCGCACTCCCCTCACCACCGAACGGGTCGTCCGCGCCGCGATGGACATTGCCGACCGATCGGGCATCACGGCGGTGACCATGCGCTCGGTCGCGACCGAGCTCGGGGTGCAACCCATGTCGATCTACCACCACGTCGCCAACAAGGACGCCATCCTCGACGGGATCACCGACCTCGTGTTCGCCGAGATCGGCCTCCCCGGGCCCGATGAACCGTGGCGCGACGCCATGCGTCGCCGAGCCCTGTCCGCCCGCGCCGTGTTCGTCCGCCACCGGTGGGCGACCGCGCTCGTCAGCTCCCGGACCAACCCCGGGCCGGCCACGATGCGCCATCACGACGCCGTCATCGGCAACCTGCGGGCCGGCGGCTTCTCGGTGGCAATGACCGCACACGCCTTCGCACTGCTCGACGCCTACATCTACGGGTTCGCCGTGCAGGAGGTCACCCTGCCGATCGACGACACCACCGACGTCGCCGAGCTGGCGGCGCACATCATGGCGCAGTTCCCCGCCGGCGCGTACCCCCACCTCGCCGAGTTCACCGAGACGCACGTGCTCGCCCCGGGATACGACTTCGGCGACGAGTTCGAGTACGGCCTCGACCTGCTCCTCGACGGACTCGCCGAGCGGCTCGCTACCGACGACTGACGCCGTCCGAGGCCCACCGGCCGGGCTCATCGCCCCTTCCTGGGCACGATTCCGACCCGTGGGCAAATGTTCCCGCACGGGACCCATTCCTGCGCTTCGGAGTCATCTCGCGCCCGGACCCGACCGAACACGTCAAGGTGACGACCACTCGAACGCTCCATGCCCGCCGACGCCCACGGGGCGTCCAGGTCGGTGGTGTCGTCGCCGCGGTCCTCGTGATCGCCGCAGGGCTGGTCGTCACCGCACCCGACGTGTCGGCCGGAGCGGTCTTCACGGTCACCACCACGGCCGACAGCGGTGCCGGGTCCCTGCGGGAGGCCATCGTCGCCGCCAACGCCGACGCGACTGCCACGCCGGCAGCGCCGCACCAGATCGGGTTCGCGATCCCCGGCTCAGGAGTGCAGACCATCAACGTGCTGAGCGCGCTGCCGTCGATCACCCGGCCGACGGTGATCGACGGCTTGTCCCAGCCCGGCGCCACGTGCGGCAACTCCGGCACGCCGCGGCAGCTCCTCGTGGCCATCCGCGGGCGCGGCAACGCCCTCGCCATGCCCGGCCTCGTCCTGACCGGTGGCGGATCGACCGTGCAGGGACTCGCCGTGTCGTTCTTCCGGGCCGGCGACGTGATCACGACCGGGGCGGCGGGGGGCGACACCATCCGGTGCAACCACATCGGGACCAACGTGGCCGGAACGCTCACCGACTCGGTGACGTCGAACGGCGGCTCGCTCACGGGCAACCCCGTGACGACCGCAGCGCTCGACGTGAGCTCACCCGCCACCGTCGTCGGGGGACGGTCGCACACCGCCGGCGTCTGCGACGGTGACTGCAACGTGATCGCCGGCGAGTCCGACAACAACAACCAGCTGAGCATCCTGCTGCGATTCGGGCCGTTGACCTCGACGGGTTTCAACGGACTCACCAGCACCTCGAGCGCTGCGGGCGGCACGATGCAGGGCAACTTCATCGGCATCGCCCAGAACGGCCAGAACTTCCCGACCACGAAGAAGGCGGGCTACCACATCCTGATGGTGTCCTCCGACTCGGCCTCGGCTGCGGCACCGGCGGTCCCCCAGCCCATCCCGTCGTCGGGCGACTACCTGATCGGCGGCCTCGACGCCGGCGGCGACCGCGACCCACTCGCCGGCAACGTGATCTCGGGGGCGAAGCACCGCGACGGCATCGACTGCAACACCGCGACCGGGTGCGCGTCGGGAGTCCGGATCCACGGCAACCTCATCGGCGTCGGACCGACGGGTGCCGAGGCAACCGACCTCGCCGGCATCACCTACGGCAACGCCCGCGACGGCATCCAGCTCGAGGGACAGCACGGTGCCGACATCGTCGCCAACGTCGTGTCCGGCAACGGCAGCAACGGCATCAACGCCGGCTCCCTGACCAACGACACGAACATCGCCGACAACACCGTCGGGCTCACGACCAACGGACTCGCCGACGGCAACGGCTGGTACTCGACGGCCCGCGTCGCCGGCTCACCCGACTTCGGACTCGGCGCCGTCTCGACCAACACCAACGCCGGGTCGGGCAACGGCATCTCGATCGGAGCGTACGGCTGCGGTATTCCCAACCGGGACTGCACCAACCTGACCGTCAGCGGGAACGTCGTGGGCAACAACGCCCGAGCGGGCGTGATCGCCCTCAACGGAACCGGGAACATGTCGTTGACCGGCAACTTCATCGGCACCGACCGCTCCGGAACCCCTGCACCCAACGGAGCGGCCGGCGTGGTTGTCATGACCGCCGGCAACCGCATCACCGGCAACGTCATCGCCGCCAATGGCGGACCGGGAGTCACGGTGCTGCGCAACACCAACGCGCTCATGGGCAGCGTCGTGGGCGCGTACACCCCGGTGCCGGCGACGGCGACCGACAACGTGATCTCGAGGAACTCGATCTTCGACAACGTCGGCCTCGGTATCGACCTCGCCTCGCTCAGTGCGACCTGGAACGGCAGCGGCAACCAGCTCCTGTTCCCCTACACGTGGACCCGTGGTGTGACACCCGACGACGGCCTGCTGTCTGCTGCTCCGCCGACGAACGCCGCGACGTTCGGCAACCGCGACGTCGACTACCCCGTCATCACGTCGGCGGTCGTGTCCGCGTCGGCGAACACCGTGACCGTCGGCGGCCACGTCGGGCTGGCCGGTGGGTCAGCGGTGTTCGGTGGGTCGACGGTCGAGGTGTTCGCCGGCGACGACACGCCGGCGGACCAGAGCGGCGAGATCGAGACCGGCGACGGACTCGCGGTGGCACACCCCGAGGGACGCACGTTCATCGGGGACTGTCCCACGACGGCCGGTGGCACCTTCTCGGGGTGCGTGCTGTCGCTGCCGCCGTCGCTTCCGGCATCGTCGTGGGCGTCGGGTGGTCGACTGACCTCGACCGCCACACTCGCATCGGCGACGTCGGAGTTCGGGCCCCAGCTCGATCCGGTGGTGCTCGGTGCCATCTCCGGAACCGTGTTCCTCGACGACAACGGCGCACCGATCGAGGGGGTGACCCTCACGCTCCTCGATCACAACAGTGCGGTGGTCGCCGTCGCGACGACCGCAGCGGATGGCACGTACTCCTTCGCCGACCTGCCCGCCGGTGACTACACCGTCGTGGAGACCCAACCCGCCGGCCATCTCGACGGTGTCGTGACGCCGGGCAACCAACTTGCCGTCACCGTGATCGCCGGCAGCGTCGCAAGCGGCAACGACTTCAGCGAGGCCCTTCCGCCGCCTCCGACGACCACGACGACCTCCACCACCACCGAACCACCCACGACTACGACGGTGCCACCCACCGCCACGACCACTACCTCGACCTCGACGTCAACCACCGAGCCGTCGGCAACCGCCCCGGGCTCCAGGCCATCTGGCGGGACTCCGTCGGCGGTGGGCGCCGGCAACGCCTCACCGCTCGCGTTCACCGGAGGGTCCGGTTGGCTCTCGGGACTCGTCGCGCTCGCGTCGATCGCCCTCGGCGCAGTCACGCTCAACGTCTACCGCCGCCGCAGGCGCGGGGCCTGAAGGGGGGATCTCCCCATGCCGACCTCGTCGACGTCCGTCGACTCCCTGGGAGACTGACGAGATGACGCGGACGAACGCTCTCCGGATCGCGGCGACGGCGATGGCAGTTGCTGTCTCCTGCCTCGGCTGCTCGAACACCGACGAATCACATCGACCGAGCACAGATTCCACGGCGACGACGACGACGCCCTCGGGACCGCTGCTGATCGCTCAACCGGTCGGCGACAGATGGCGGAGTCCCGTCGCCGACTTCGTCGGGCGACCCCAGCGTTTCCGCAGCGACCGCTGGCCCGACAACGTCGTCGCCACCATCGCCGAGGCCGACGGCTTCCTCCCCACGTTCGGACCACTCGCCAACTACACCGTCGACCGGACTCTCGGCGGCCGCACGCTCTACCGCTTCCCCCAGTTCGCGGGCCCCGGTGAGCGCCGGTGGGCCGAGGCCGACGGCCGACTGTGGACCGTGACGATCGAACAGCCGGGTGCTGCCGCGACGCCCTGGCCCGCGGCGCAATGGGAGTCGGAACTCGCCGGACTCTTCGAGCACCTCGACTACCACAACGGCCGGTTCACCCCGGGCGATCCGTACGTCGACGTCGAGCCGCTCGACGACAGCCTCGCCCACTGGAACGACGCTCACCGGGTCTGGCAGAACGGCGACGACCGGTACATGGTCACGGGCTTCGCCGACCACTTCCTCGACCTGGAGTCGGTGTCGGGCCGCGACGTGCGCGTGCGAGGCCATGCCGGCCGACTCGACAACGAGCGTCTGGTGTGGCGCGAGGACGACAACACGGTGGTCGTGCTCGGCAGCTCGATCGCCGGGTTCGACGAGGTGACCGCGGCCGACCTCGTCGGGCGGCCGTGGGGCGGTGCCGCCCTCGACCCCGACGGTGTCGTCGACGTGGCGAACCGTCTCGAGGTCGGAACGTCCGAGGAGTACGGGCGCATCCCGCTGCACTCCCTCGCCCACGACCGGGCAAACGTGGTCGTGCGCGTCACGGGCGACGACGGATCGACGTGGGTGCGCCGCGCCGACGGATCCGGCACCGTGGTGAGCGACCCGGCCGGCGGCGCCGACGGCGTGGCCCTCACACTGCGAGCCGAGGACGGTCCGGTGCGCGTCTGGGCCGCGGGCGAACCCTATGGCCCACGCGACGTGCCCGAGTGCGCCGTGACCGTCGACCCGTCGGCCGGAGGGCCGGGGGCACCGCTCGCCGTAGACGTCGGCGCCGACTGCGTGCTCCCCTCGCGATGACCCCCGACCCAGGCGCACCGTCGGGCTTCGAGCGACGCCTGGCGGTCGACGGCCCCGAGACGGCGCCCGGCGCGCTCGGGGTGCTCGGCGTCGTCGGGGTGGCGCTGTTACCCGTCCTGCTCGGGTGGGCGTGGATCTCGCCACTTCTGCCCTCAACCCTTCCGGTCTGGGCGGGGACACTTGCGCTGGTCGGCGCCGCCACAGCGGCGTTCGTCGGCGTGACCAGCCTCCGCGCCGTGGCCGCGGCCGCTCCCCGCAGCGAGCGCGTGGTCGCCGTGGTCGTCGCTCCGGACCGCATCGTGTTCGAGACCGACGGCCCCAACGGTCCGAGCGCCTTCGCGTTTGATCCGTCCGAGATCGAGTCGATCCGCCGTCAACGCCGTCTGGTCGAGTACCGCGACGCCGACCACGCCCGCGCCGCGGCACGGTGGGACCACGACGCTTCGATCGACATGGCCGAGATCGTCGTCGCCGAACGCGCCGGAGTGCCCGGGGTATTCTGCCTCCGGGGTCGGCACGCCACCGCGATCGCCATCGAGCTGTCCCAGCTCCCGCACCGCCCGCCCGTGGCCACGCGACTGCGCAACGGAGTTGGCCTCCCCGGCCGCGGATTTGGAGCGAACCCCGCCCCGGCAGCGATGCTCGCTGGGCTCGGACGAGCGGTGCCGGGCCTCGCCGCCGTCGTCTCCGCTGGCACGCTCTGCCGGGTCGCAGCGCTGGGGTTCGGCCTCCTGGGCGGCTGAGCCCGGGAGCCGGTGGTCGCTGGGCAATGCCTCCCGACAGGCTCGACAGCGGGCGATCTCCCCGTCACAACGTGGGATATGCCCGCCGCCTCCTCGCAGCCCCACCGCCGACTCGAATCGCCGCTCGAACAGATCGAGCGGGCCGTTCAGGATCGCGCCAAGGCGATCGCCCTCGACCTTGGCGGCCCCGACGGCGAGGCCCAGCTCCGACACCTCATCGACGACGAGATCCTTCGCTGGCAGGACGACCACAAGCGCGGCAACCGCCCCCACGCCTTGGTCGATCCCAGCACCGTCGCCGAGCGAGCGTTCCGCAACATCGCCCGGTACGGGCCCCTCACTCCCCTCCTCGACGACGACGACGTCTGGGAGATCATGATCAACAGCCCCGGCGAGATCTTCGTCAAGCGGCACCACGGCCTCGGCGGCTATCACGACGAGGTGTTCGAGGACGACGACCACGTCGTCCGCACCCTCACGAAGATCCTCGACGACTCGTCGACGTCACATCGCAAGCTCGATCCCACCGAAGGGCTGCAGGACGCGCAACTCGACACCGGCGCCCGGCTCCACATCGTGCACGGCGACCTCGCCCGCGGCGGTCACGTGATGGTCAACATCCGCAAGTTCACGGGCGTGGCGTTCACCACGCTCGACCAACTCGTCGAGCGCAACATGATGACGGCGGACGTTGCCCGCTTCCTCGCTGCCTGCGTGCGGGCCCGAGCGTCGATCGTCTTCGCCGGGGCCCCGGGCTCGGGCAAGACGACGATGCTGAGCTGCTGTGCCGGCGAGCTCGATCCGTCACTCCGCGTCGTCACCGCTGAAGAGGTGTTCGAGATGGACATCCCCGTGGCGAACGTCGCTGCAATGCAGACGCGGGCGCCACGCGCCGACCGCCCGGCCATCGACCTCCGACGTCTGGTGTCGGGGTTCCTGCGGATGGCTCCTGATGTTGCGATCGTGGGCGAGGTCCGTGATCGCGAAGCCCTTCCGCTGCTGCTCACGCTGTCGTCGGGCGTCAAGGGGTACACCACGATCCACGCCGGCTCGGCGCGCCAAGCACTGACCCGCCTGCGGTTCATCTGTCAGCTCGCCGACACCACCAGCGAACTCCCGCTGTCGGCCCTCAACACACTGGTGTCCGAAGCCATCGATGTCGTGGTGCACTCCGAACGTGGGCCCGACGGGCCCCGCATCACATCGGTCGTCGCTGTCGAGGATCTGATCGCGGGCGCTGACGCATCGCAGTTCACGATCACCGAGGTCTTCCACCGGCGCACGGTCCGCGATCAGATTGCGGCAACCGGGTCCGTGCCGTCACGGCTCTCCGCCCTGTTCGAACGCGCCGGTCTCGACATGAGCGACTACCTCGGGTAGCCCGTACAGCCGGAACAAGGACGGATCGACGAACACCACGTTGCGAGCGACGGCACCGTCACGGGTGTCGAGCATCGCACATCAAACCCAGGGCGATTCAGAAAGCTGGGTCAACTCCAGACCCAGCGGGACGCCGGCCTGCCGTTTCGCTTGATCGAGGGCGGGTGAGTCCGACCGGCGCCGGGCCGCGTGTGCGCCCGGCGCCGGGCCGCGTGTGCGCCCGGCGACCCCACCCACAGATCAAGTTGTCAC
>CALMLJ010000133.1 GCA_937868025.1 uncultured Acidimicrobiaceae bacterium | reverse complement strand
CCCAGCCACACTGCGCCGACGATGCCCAACGGCTTGCCGACGACGAGGCCGACGAGGACACCGAGCGCGATCCGGGAGTCGAACAGCCGGCCGAACGCATCGCCGTCGAGCACGAGCCCAGCGTTGGCGAACGCGAAGATCGGCACGATCACGAGGCTCGTCCACGGGTGCAGCACGTGCTCCAGCCACTCGACCCGCGACACCGACGCCCGCGCCATGTCGATCGTCTCCTGGGCGGCGCTGATGTCGGACACGTCGGCGAGGATCTCCTCGTCGATCAGGTCCTCGGGGACCCTCGGCGCGGTGGGTGTCAGGAACCCCATGATCACGCCGGCGAGGGTGGCGTGCAGCCCCGCCTCGTGGACGAACCACCACAACACAACGCCGATCACGACGAACCCGAGGGTGAACGCGGGCCGCCACCGTCCGAGTGCCACGACGGCCAACACGCACACGGCCGCCCCCGCGAGGTAGGCGAACCGTACGCCGGAGCTGTACACGACGGCGATGACAACGATCGCGCCGAGGTCATCGACGATGGCGAGCGCGAGGAGGAAGATCTTCGCAGCGCTCGGCACGCGGTCGCCGAGCACCGTGACCACGCCGAGGGCGAGCGCGATGTCGGTGGCCATCGGGATCCCCCACGCGCCCGAGCCGCGCTGACCGGCGGTGATGGCGACGAACAGGAGTGCCGGAACGACCATGCCGCCGAGTGCCGCTACCGCGGGCAGCGCCGCCTGTCGGAACGACGCGAGCTCGCCCTCGACGAGCTCGCGCTTGATCTCCAGTCCGACCACGAGGAAGAACAACGCCATGAGGCCGTCGTTGACCCAGCCGTGGAGGTCGAGCGAGAAGCTCCAGGACCCGACGGCGAGCCCGGCGTCGGTGTGCAGGAGTGATCCGTATGCCGCGGACCACGGCGAGTTGGCCCAGACCAGCGCCGCGATCGCGCCGATCGACAACAGAATGGCGCCGGCGGACTCCGCGGCCAGGAAGTCGCGGAGGGGGCGGATGATGCGCGGAGCGGAACGGGGTGAGGTCACGGTGCAGATTCCCGGGGTCGGTGATCGAATCGCCGACCAGGCTTCCCGGCACTCCGGATGCCACACTAGCCGAACGAACCGACAGAACCCCGTTGTCTTAATGCTCACATAATGTAGGCTTCGTGTCGTGGCAGCGCAGATGACCCCGTCGATCGTCCCCTCGAGCGTGAGTGGCGTGGCCTTGGTGAGGTGGCCCGACGACACCGATCACCTCGATCGTCTCCGGTCGCAGGGCCGACCCCGCCTGCTGCTCGTCGACCCTGGTTCCCCGGCGCCGTACACGACCGCGCTCGACGAGGACTGGATCCGGCTGCCGGCGAGTGAGGAGGACCTCCACGCCCGTTCCGTTGCCCTCGCCGCCAAGGCGGCGCTCGTCGCGACCAACGTGCCGACGGTGAGCGGCGACGGCCGGTTGGTGCATCGGGGGTCCTGGGTCGCGCTGTCGCCGATCGAAGAGCAGATCGTGGCCGCCCTGGTCGCCGACTTCGGCGAGCTGGTCCCGTTGACGGTGCTCACCGGCGGAGTGGCCGACCACGTGTTGACGCCCAATGCCGTTCGGGTGCACGTCATGCGACTGCGCAAGCGGATCGCCCCGATGGGCCTGGCGATCCAGACCGTGCACGGTCGCGGCTACCTGCTCGAGACCTCACCCTGACCGGTCTGGCCTGGCCGGTCCATCCGCTCAGGCGGAGCGGGCCTCGCGGCGAAGACTCCGCGTCAACAGCGCCAGTCGTACGAGCGAGACGGCCGCAACGGCCAAGAGGACGATTCGCCCCGTTGGGTCGCTGACCACGGCTGCGCCGATGAGGCAACCGAGGAACAGCACGCCGATGATCGCCAGTCCGGCACGGATCTTCGTGCGGTTCACTTCGGTGGGAGGGGGGTTCATGGCCCCATTCTGGCAGCACGCGGCCGTCGGGTCGGGCGTGATGTCCGCGTGAAGTCCGCGCCGAGCCCGGCGAAACGCGCTGTTCACATTTGCGACACGGACCTGTGACACCTCATACCTAGCTTCACGGACGTCGGTAGGGAGCAACGGCGCTGCCCCGGCCCAACCACGACGTTCGAAAGGACACTCACAGCATGAA
>CALMLJ010000132.1 GCA_937868025.1 uncultured Acidimicrobiaceae bacterium | reverse complement strand
TCGTCGGGATGGTCGCCAGCTATCACCTCGACATCCAGTCCGGCCCGGCGATCGTCCTGGTCGGTGCGGCGCTGTTCGCTGCGACGTTCCTGGTGACCGGCCCTCGCGGCCGGCGTCACCTCACAGCGCTGGACGCCGGCTGACCCTCGCCCTGCTGCCACGCGTTCGCAACTGCGATCCGATCCGGTGATCGGAATTCCCCGATCCGGTCCGATCGGCGGCCCCGAACCACCTGCATGCAGCGCCAGTGGACCAGGACCGTACTCACCGCCGGACTCGCCCTCACCCTCGGAGTGACCGCGTGCGGGGGAGGCGAACGGTCCGACGCCCCACGCCGGGAGCCGAGCAGAAACGCCACTCCGGTTCCCGCGGCCGATGGTGTCAACGATGCCGTGGTGGCGACGACTCCGATCGACCCCCAGCGTCCGGCCGTCTCCGCCGAGGCAGCGGTTCGGGCGTACCTGGACGCCGAGATCGGCGGTCGCTTCGAGGAGTCGTTCGCGCTCCTCTCGAGCGAGGACCGCACCGATATCGGCTCGGCCGAGACCTGGCGTGAGCAACACTCGGTGTCGCCCCGCGCCACGGCCTACTCCGTCGTGTCGACGGCGGGGCAGCCGGTCGTGACCGAGACGAAGTTCGAGCCTCGCGTCGACGAGACCGTCGGCGTGATCGCCGGGTCGGCCCGCATCAACTGGGCCACGACGGAGGAGGCCGGCGGTTTCGTCATCGATCGCATCGGGACCAAGATCGAGTCGCACTACCCCGGCGAGGAGACCGCCGGCGCTGGCGTCGCGACGTGGCTGCGGCAGTTGAGGAACGACGATCCGCCGGTGGGCTACGTCGGATCGCTGCTCGGCCAGCCGGAACTCGCTGACGAGTTGGCGAAGGAGGACGGAACGTTCATCCCGGGCACGGTCATCGAGCTCGATCGGTGGGCGACTCCCGAGATCGTCACCAACGCGTTCGGGCCCGAGGCCGCCAACTGGGCGCGGGTCGTCGGAGTGACCGGCCCCGTCGACTTCGACGCCGTCGTCGTGCCGTTCGGCGACGAGTGGGTCGTGGTGGGGGTGGTGGCCACGACGCCGTAGCCGCGAGGCGCGGCGTTGCGCTGGGGGGATCGGGGGTCCGATCCGTCGAGCGGTGCGCCGTGCCGCGACAGACGTGGAGCACCAGTGAGCCCAGCGGTCGGAACCCCGATCCGGAAACCAAGGAGAACAGTCATGACGCCACAACGCAAGGTGCGGAGCAGCCTCGCTGCGGTCGCACTCGGAGGATTGGTCCTCGCCGGACCGGGGGGAGCGGTGGGGGCATCCAGCCACCGTGAGGCACCGCTCATCTCCCAGGACCCGGTCGCCGACCTCACCGACCTGTACGCCTTCGTCAGTCCCGACCGACCCGACAGCCTGACGTTCGTCATGAACGCCATCCCGTTCGAGGATCCGGCCGGCGGGCCGAACTTCTTCCGGTTCGGTGACGACGTGCTCTACAAGTTCAACCTGGACACCAACGGTGACTCCAACCGGGACTTCGAGTACCAGTTCCGCTTCACGACCAAGGTCGCCAACCCCAACACGTTCCTCTACAACACGAACCAGGTCACCTCCATCAACGACCCGGATCTGAACGTGAAGCAGGTGTACTCGGTGACCGAGGTCGACTTCCGCGGCGGGGGCTATCCCAAGACCCGCACGCTCGGACAGAACCTCCCCGTGACCCCGGCGAACGTCGGTGCACGATCGACGCCGGACTACGAGGCCAACCTCGGTTCCGCCGGCGTCCGCGACATCGGCAACGGCATCAAGACGTTCGCAGGCCCGAGGGACGATCCGTTCTTCGCCGACCTGGGCGCGATCTTCGATCTCGGTGGCCTCCGTCCGTTCAACAGCGCGCACCTCGTGCCGCTGCCGACGGCCCCCGGTCGTGACGATGTGGCAGGGAAGAACGTCCACACCATCGCGCTCCAGGTCCCGAAGGCCCGCGTCGTCGGCGCCGACCCCGTGGTCGGTGTGTATGCGACGACCGAACGGCGCTTCATCAAGGTGCTGAGCGATCAGGGTGCACCGTTCCAGATCGGCCCGTGGATCCAGGTGTCCCGCCTGGGCAACCCGCTGGTCAACGAGGTCGTGGTGCCGATCGGGACCAAGGACCGTTTCAACGGTTCGAGCCCCACGCAGGACGCTCAGTACCTGCCGGCGGTGCTCAAGCCGGAGCTCGGAGCGCTCATTCCCGTTCTGTACCCGGGGGTGAAGACGCCGACGGAGGTCAACGCCGGTCTCGGCACCGGTGGTCGTGAGGATCTCGCGACCATCTTCCTCACCGGCATCCCGGGCGTGAACAAGCCCATCAACGTCAAGCCGGCCGAGATGTTGCGCTTGAACACCACGACGGCCAGCGCCTTCCCCAACGGGCGGTTCCTGACCGACGACGTCATCGACACCGAGATCCGGGCCGTGGCCGGGGCCACCCCGTTCACGCCGGAGTTCAACGTCGCGCCCAACAACTTGCTGGGTGACGGCGTCGATGCCAATGACAAGCCGTTCAGCGGCTCCTTCCCCTACGTCGCCAGCCCCTGGTCGGGCTACGGCGAGTAGCGGTTCCCATCGGGCCTCGGCCCCCTTCCGTCGCGTTGTGTGAGGCGCGGCGGTGGGGGCCGGCGCCTTCCTGCCCTCCGCAGATCCGACCGAGCCTCCCGAGACGAGCAACCATGACGATCCTCCTCGATGACTCCCCGACGAAGCGTCGTCGCTTCGGCTGGGGCCGGCATCTCGAACGACTCCTGTGGGCGATGGTCGCGGTGGCGATCGTCGGCATCGGTGTCGACCGCTTCACCGCCTCCGACGAGTCGACTCCGTCGGGTGCTGCCACCGGCGCCGGTGCGGGCCCGGCCGCCCGGACGCTCGCCGAGACTGCGGGCGAACTCGAGCTGGCGACGCAACGCGATCCCGGTGACGCCACGGCCTGGCAGGAACTGACCCAGGTCTATGTGCAGCGCGCGGCGCAGACGCTCGACCCCAGTTTCTACGGTCGGGCGACCGCGGCGGCCGACCGGGCCTCGGCGCTCGCGCCCGACGCCCCCGCCACGCTCGCGGCGAAGGCGGCTCTCGCCGCGTCGCTCCACCACTTCTCCGACGCCGCAGCGCTCGCACAGCGCGCCGTCGATGCGGACGGCTACCACTCGGGGGCCCTCGCGGTGCTCGTCGACGCCCAGGTCGAGCAGGGCCGCTACGACGACGCCGCCCGGACCTTGCAGACGTTCGCCAACCGCAAGCCCGGCGCGCCCGTGCTCTCACGCGTGTCCTACCTCCGCGAGCTCCACGGTGACATCACGGGCGCCCGGTCGGCGATGGCCGAGGCCCGCCAGGCCGTCGCTGGGGCCGGAGCATTCCAGCAAGCCACGCTCGCTGCGTACGACGGCGACCTCCTCTGGGGACAGGGAGACCGCGAGGCCGCCGCCGTCGCTTACCTGGACGCGCTTGCGCTGGAACCACGGCACCCGATCGCCACCGTCGGTCACGCGCGTGTTCTCGCTGCCGACGGCCGGCCCGACGAGGCGATCGAGTTCTTGGCGGAGTTCGTGGAGCGCACGCCCGTCCCGGCAGCGGCGACGTTGTTGGGCGAGCTCCAGGAATCGACCGGTGACAGCGCCGCCGCCGCCGGCTCGTTCGACCTCGTCCGGGCGTTGGCCCGACTGCAGGCCGACGCCGGAGTCGATGTCGATCTCGACCTCGCGCTCTTCGAGGCCGACCACTCGCCGTCAACGCCGGAGTTGGTCGCCCGGGCCCGGCAGGCCGTCGTCGACCGGCCGACGGTCTACGGTGCCGATGCTCTGGCCTGGACGCTCTACCGGGCCGGCGACATCGGCGGGGCACGGACGTCGTTGGACGCCGCGCTACGCCTCGGCACCGTCGACCCGCTGCTCCACTTCCATGCCGCCGCGATCCTCGATGCCGCCGGCGACCCGGTCGCGGCGCGGGACCATCTCGACCAGGTGGTCGCCCGGAACCCGTGGTTCTCGGTGGGGCTGCAACCCGAGGCGAGAGCGCTGGCATCGAGGTTGGGCGTGACGTGGCCGGCAGGAGCGGGCTCATGAGCGGGCGACGGTTCGGGTGCCTGAGCGGGCGCACGGTCGGGTGGCGGAGGAAGGCAGGCGTCGTCGGCGCGGGAATGATGGTCGCCGTCGTGGCGAGCGTGTTCCTTGCGCCGGCGGCGTCCGCTCACCCACTCGGCAACTTCACGACCAACACGGCGGTGGCACTCCGACTGATGCCGGATCGTGTGGACCTCGAGTACGCGATCGACGAGGCGGAGATCCCGACGGTTCGGGCTGCGGGCATCATCGAGTCCGACGGGCTGACGCGGTACGCAGCCAGCACCTGCGACGACGTCGCTGCCGGCGTCCGGGCGACGGTCGGTGGTGAACGGCTCACGTTCGCCGTCACGTCGAGCACCGCGGCGTACGCCGGGGGAGCGGCAGGCCTGCGGACGCTTCGGGTGGATTGTTCGTTGTCGGCGCCGGCCGACCTGAGCGCCGACGAGACGGACATCGCCGTCCGCAACGAGTGGATCGGTGATCGCATCGGTTGGCACGAGATCACGGCGACCGGCGACGGCGTCACGTTCTCGACGGGAGCGCCCCCGACCGCGAGCACCTCCGATCAGCTCCGCTCGTACCCGGCCGACCAGCTGGCGGCGCCACCCGACATGCGGAACGCGTCGTTCAGGTCGTCGCCCGGCGGGTCGACCGACGACGGTACGACTGCGGCCGGTGGCCGACACGTCTCGGCCGGCAGCGTGTCGGCCCTCCCGGGCGTCGATCGCGCCAGCGAGTCCTTCACCGACCTGGTCTCCAAGGAGCGGCTGACGCTCGGCGTTGCGCTGGCCGGGCTGGTGCTCGCCATCGTGCTGGGATCGCTGCACGCGCTGGCTCCCGGTCACGGCAAGACGGTGATGGCGGCCTACCTGCTCGGCGGCGAGGGGAGCGGACGCCAGGCGCTTGCCCTGTGCGCCACGGTGACGGCGACGCACACTGCCGGCGTGTTGGTGTTGGGCACGGTGCTGACCGTCACCACCGTCGTTGCGCCCGAGCGCCTCTATCCGATTCTCGGTGCCATCAGTGGGCTGCTGGTGGCGTCGATCGGACTGTCGATGCTGCGCCGGGCGCGGGCCGCCCGTACCACCGGGTACTCCGGCAACATCGGCCACTCCCATCCCCACGATCCGGAACATCGCCCGACCACGCTGGCGATGTCGCCGACGTCGGCACCTGCCGCGACGCCGGCGCGCCACCTCGTTGGGATCGGCGCGGTGATCGGCGTCGGCGTCGGGCCCGGGTCGCGGCCGACACGGCCCGCCCCCCGGGTTTCGCGGGAAGTTGTGCCCGCCCCCCGGGGACAACTTCCCGCAAAACCGGAGGAGTTCGACCACCCGCACCCGCACCCGCATTCGCACGGGCCGCACTCCCACACCCACCCCGACCCGGGCCAGTCGGTGAGCTGGAAGTCGCTGATCGGCATGGGGTTCGCGGGTGGCATGGTGCCGAGCCCGTCCGCACTGCTCGTTCTGCTCGGCGCGATCGCCCTCGGGCGGACGTGGTTCGGTGTGGCGCTCGTGATCGCCTACGGGGTGGGAATGGCGGTGTCGCTCGTCGCGGCCGGCCTGCTGCTGCTCCGCATCCGCAATCGCCTCGACCGCTATCTCAGCACCCGGCGCGGCGCCGACTGGTCGAAGCGGCTGGCGATCATGCCCGTCGTGACCGCCGCACTCGTCGTCGCCGGCGGCGTCTACATCGCGCTGCGAGCCGCCCTGCAGTACTGACTCGCGAGAACTCGATCGAGAACCGACAGGCCGTGGTCGACTGGCTTGACGCGCTCGAGGTGTGAACCGGAGCGCACGGCGCGCGTGCGCTGGGGTTCGAACCTCAGTCGTGGCGCCCGGTGAGGGCGAGGCGGACGCCGAGGCCGATGGTGACGAGACCGCCGACGCCACCGACGGTCGCCAGGCGCTCGGGACGCTTGCCGAACCAGGCGCGGGCCGAGCCGGCAGCGAGCGCCCAGATCGAGTCGCTGAGCAGCGCGATGACGAGGCAGATTCCTCCGAGCACCACGAGCTGCAGTTGCGGCGCCGAGCCGTGCGGGTCGACGAACTGGG
>CALMLJ010000131.1 GCA_937868025.1 uncultured Acidimicrobiaceae bacterium | reverse complement strand
TGGCCGACCACGTCGCCGATCACCAACATGACCGAGCCGTCGTCGACGGGCAGCACGTCGAAGAAGTCGCCGCCCACCTCCAGATGGTCCTCGGCGGGGACGTAGCGGCTGGCGACCTCGACGCCGACCACGTCACCCCCGGCCGGTTGGAGCAGACCGCGTTGGAGTACCAGGGCGACGTCGTGCTCGATGCTCTGACGCACGGCCCGGTCCAGGGCCTGGGACACCTGCGCCGCGAATCCGACGAGCTGGGTGCGGGCACCGACATTGACGTCGTCGGCTCGGCGGAAGCTGAGCCCCAGCGCGCCGTCGATCCGGCCGGCCGACCGCAGCGGCAGCGCTGCCCAGGCCTCGTTGCCGGAGTCCTCGAACAGCGAGCCCATGTCGGGGAACCGGGCGGGGGCGTCCTCGAGTGTCACGAAGATCTCTCGGCCGGTGCGGACCGCCTCGGCCACGGGCGTCGCCGAGTCGACGTCGACGGACTCCCATCCTGCGGTCGCTTCGTCGGTGAAGCCGGAGGTCGAGGTGAGTACCAGGCGGTTCGGTTTGAGTTCGTCGCGCAGCACCACCATCGCCGACTGCGCTCCGAAGGCCCGGACCGCGTCGGCGACGACCGCTGCCACTTCCTGTCGGTTCGACGCGAGCGCGAGTCCGGCCGTGGCCGTCGCGAGCTGCTGGGCGCGCGCTTCGCGCTCGCGCTGGTCGGTCACGTCCTCGACGATCGCGGCGGCACCGGTGACCTGGCCGCCGGACTCGACCGGAGCGGCGCGCACGACGAGGGTCCGCGAGTCGCCGGTCGGGGACCACTCCCCGGCTTTCACGTCGAGATCACGCACCGCCGCTCGGCGTTTCACCGCGTCGACCGCTGCCCGCAGCGTGTCGGGCGCGGCGTCGCCGGGCGTGGGGCGCCCCCCGAGGGCGAGGTCGGCGCGTTCGTTGGTGACAACGACCCGGCCGGCCTTGTCGACGGCGGCGACGCCCACGGGAAGCTGCTCGAGCACCGTCTGGAAGAGCTGTCGGCTCTCGGTCTCGCGTCGGTGCACCCGATCGAGCCGCCACGATGCCAGCGCCGCGCCGAGCAGCGACATCAGGAACAGGAGGCCGAGCGCGACGAGGGATCGTTCGAACTGCCACCGCAGCGGTGCGAAGAGCTCGTCGCGGGGGCGGTCGACGACGATGAGCCAGCCAGGGGTCGGCACCTTGGCGTAGCCGACGACCGATCCGTCGACATCGGCGAACACACCGTTGTCGGTGTCGAGGAACGTGCTCCCGGCGGCCGCATCGTCGGGGCTGGCCTCGGCATCGGCCTCGGCCTTGGCTGCAGCGGCGTCGACCATCCGCAGGGTCGCCGCCGCTGTCGCGATGCTCTGCTCGTCGACCTCCTCGCTCCCGAGGACCTGCCGCCCCTCACTGTCGATCGCCAAGATGGCGTCGGTTCCGAACAGCGAGCGCACGACGTCGTCGCTCGACGACGGGAACGTGACCGCCCCGGCGAGGACGCCGGACACCGCGAAGCCCTGATAGGTGGGGATCGCGAACACGATCGGCCGGTACGACTGGTCGCCCTCCTCCCGCAACGTCTCGACGGCGCGCCGCCCGGCCAAGGCCTCCTTCACGGCGTTGGTGGACGTGAAGTCGATCGGCGAGGGCGCTCCCTCGGCCGTGTCGACCGAGCTCGCCCGGACCTGTCCGAGCGCGTCGATCCACACCATGCCGCCGGCGAAGCCCATGTTCCGCGGAACGGCGAGGTCGATGGCGCGCTGGATCCCGGCTGCGTCGAGATCCGCGAAGGGCGCGGACGTACCGAGCACCGCGATCTCCTGTTGGACGAGCTGGATGAGGCTGCCGCCCAACGCGCCGGCGAGCCGGGCCGTCTTCTCGACGTTGGCGATGGCCTCGCGCTGGTTCTGCTCGTAGTTGGCGCGGAGCGCCGCGTACCCGAATCCCGTGAGCAGGCTGATGAGCACGAGCGACGCGGCGAAGGCGCGCCAACCGAGGTGTCGCCGGGGAGTGCGCGTCACCGGGGTGACCGAGGGAGTCGAGGCGGCGCCGATGCCACAACTGAGCACAGGAGGTTGATCGATGCAAGCGCCCCGACCTCGAAACTGCCTTGTGAGCACATTCACAAGGTGGGACGATGATCCGGTGGCTCCCCGACAGGTTCCCGATCGAGAGGTCCGCAGCAACCGGCGACATCACGTCGTGGTGATCGGCGCCGGGTTCGGCGGGCTGGCCGTGGCACGGTCCCTCGGCGACGCTCCCGTCGACGTCACGTTGATCGAGGCCAACAACTTCCACACGTTCCAGCCGCTGCTCTACCAGGTCGCCACCGCCGGCCTCGACAGCCCCAACGTCGCCTACGCCGTTCGTGGCATCTTCCGCCGACAGCACAACGTCGAGGTACGGATGGCGCGGGTCACCGACATCGATCTCGACGCGAACGCGGTCACCCTCGACTCGGGCGCAACGGTCCCCTACGACACGCTCGTGATCGCCGCGGGTGCCGTGTCCACCAGCTTCGGAGTGCCCGGGGTCGACGAGCACGGCCTTCCCCTGAAGTCGCTCGACGACGCCATCGCGATCCGCCGGCGCATCCTCGATCAGTTCGAGCGGGCCGCCGCCGACCCGTCGCTCGTCGATGACGGCGCGCTCAACGTGGTCGTGTGCGGCGGCGGGCCGACCGGCGTCGAGATGGCGGGCGGGATCATGGAGCTCTTCAACAAGGTCCTGCAGCACGACTTCCCCGATCTCCCGGTGCGGTGGGCCCGAGTGGTGCTGGTCGAAGCAGCCGATCGGCTGCTCCCGCCGTTCAGTGAGCAGTCGTCGCGGCGCGCATTGCGAACGTTGACGCGCCGGCGGGTCGAGGTACACGTCGGGGTGGGTGTGGAACGGGTCGAGCCCACGCGGGTCCATCTCGCCGACGGCACGGTGGTGCCGGCGCACACCGTCATCTGGGCCGCCGGCGTGGCGGCCAGCCCGTTGGCGAAGCTCGTCGGCACCGAGACGACACGCGGAGGTCGACTCGTCGTCGGCGACGACCTGTCGATCCCGGGACATCCCGAGGTGTTCGCGATCGGCGACATCGCCGCGACGTCGACGCCGCTCCCCCAGGTGGCACAGCCCGCCATCCAGGGCGGTCACCACGTGGCGGCGCAGATCCGCCGACGGTTGAGTGGTCAGGCGACCGAGCCGTTCCGCTACGTCGACAAGGGTTCGATGGCGACGATCGGCCGACTGGACGCGGTCGCCGATCTCCCGGGCGGGATCCACCTCACTGGTCCGATCGGCTGGGTGGCGTGGCTGGGGCTGCACCTCCTCTATCTCATGGGCTTCCGCAACCGCATCAACGTGTTCGTGAACTGGTGTTGGAACTACCTGACCTACGACCGTGGCAGCCGCCTGCTCGCCGAATCGCAGCGCATCGCAGCGGAGGCTCCCGACCACCTGCGGGGGTCAGGGGACGGACCACGTTCCGGGGCGACCTCTCCCGGCGAATGAAGTCGTACAAACTTGAACATGTCCGAACCAGCGACGTACGTCGAACCCGGTGAGTTCCAGCGGGACTCCGCTTACATCGAGACCCGCATCACCGCCGACGGCAGCGACGGCTTCCCGGTCGAGCCGGGCCGCTACCGACTGATCGTCGCCCGGGCGTGCCCCTGGGCCAACCGCGCCGTGATCGTGCGTCGCCTGCTGGGGCTCGAACCGGTGCTGTCGATGGGCATGTGCGGCCCGACCCACGACGCCCGCAGCTGGACGTTCGACCTCGACCCCGACGGTCGCGACCCGGTGCTGGGCTACGAGCGGTTGCAGGAGGCGTTCTTCGCCCGCGACCCCGAGTACGCGAAGGGGATCACCGTGCCGGCCATCGTCGACATCCCGACGGGAGCCGTCGTGACGAACGACTACCCGCAGATCACCCTCGACCTGTCGACCGAGTGGACCGCATTCCATCGTGAGGGCGCACCCGACCTCTACCCGGTGTCGCATCGCGACGAGATCGACGACGTGGCAGACCTCGTCTTCCGCGACGTCAACAACGGCGTGTACCGATGCGGCTTCGCCGGCGGGCAGTCGGCGTACGACGCCGCGTACCGGCGGCTGTTCGAGCGGCTCGACTGGCTCACGGACCGTCTCGCCGACCGCCGGTACCTCGTGGGCGACACGATCACCGAGGCCGACGTCCGCCTGTTCACCACGCTTGCCCGGTTCGACGCGGTCTACCACGGGCACTTCAAGTGCAATCGCTCGAAACTGTCGGAGATGCCCGTGCTGTGGGCGTACGCCCGAGACCTCTTCCAGACGCCGGGGTTCGGTGACACCACCGACTTCGTCCAGATCAAGCAGCACTATTACATCGTCCACCGCGACATCAACCCGACCGGCATCGTGCCCGCCGGGCCCGACCTGTCGGGCTGGCTGACGCCGCACGGCCGCGAGTCCCTCGGGGGGCGACCCTTCGGCGACGGCACACCACCCGGCCCACCGATCCCTGCCGAGGTGGTGCCGGCGGCCCACGGCGCCGGGGGTTGATGGCGGCGACTACCGTCGCCGCCATGACACGGGGACACCACGGGACAGGTTGGCGGGGCGCGCTCGGAATCGGAGTGTTGGCGGCGACGGTGGTGTTGGGAGCGTGTTCCGACGACGATTCGACCGACTCCGGAAACGGGCCGGAGACAACGACGACGACCACGGCGCCGCCGGCGGTCTCGTCCACCACCACGCCGACGCCCGGCCCACTCGATCGGTACGCCGGCTACCAGAGCGTCAACTACGCCGACGACACCCGCTGGTTGTGCCGGCCCGACCGCACCGACATCTGCTCGGGCAACCTCGACACCACCACGATCGCCGCCGACGGAACGCTCACGGTCGTGCCGTTCGAGCCGGCAGCCGACCCCGCCATCGACTGCTTCTACGTGTACCCGACGATCTCCCGGGACCCGACTCCCAACAGCGACTGGGACGCGTCCGACGCCGAGGAGGGCTACGCCGCGATCAACCAGGTGGCGCGGCTGCGAGCCGGCTGCCGGGTGTTCGCCCCGATCTACCGCCAGCGCACCCTCGGCGCCCTCGCGAGCAATCTCGGTTCCGGCGACTCCCCCGGCGAGGTGGTCGATCCGTTCGGCGATGTGCTCGACGCGTGGAAGACCTACATGGCGACCGAGAACCGGGGCCGGGGTGTGGTGCTCGTCGGCCACTCCCAGGGCGCGGCCTTGCTGAACCAACTGATCCAGGAGGAGATCGACCCGAACGACGACGTACGTTCGTTGCTCGTGTCGGCCTACCTCGCCGGGTGGGCGGTGGCGGTGCCGGAGGGTGAGGACGTCGGCGGCGACTTCGCGAAGGTCCCCCTCTGTCGGTCCGACGACCAGGCCGGCTGCGTCGTCACGTGGTCGTCGTTCCGGTCGAGCGCTCCGCCGGTGCCCGGCGCATTCTTCGGCAAGCCCCGCACCGGCGACGACCCCGCCGCGTGCACCAACCCGGCGGCGCTCGCCGGCGGCTCGGCGGAGCCCGACAGCGTGTTCCCGGCCAACGCCAGCGCGTCGATCCTGGCATCGGTGGCCGCCGACGCTCCCGGCGCCGGCGTCTGGGTCGACCCGGCGCTCGGCAAGGTGACGACACCGTTCGTGTCGGTGCCGGGCCTGGTGAGCACGGAGTGCGCGAGCACCGACGGGTTCAGCTACCTGAAGGTGACGGTGCAGGGCGATCCGGCGGATCCCCGCGCCGACGACATCGGCGGCGACCTCACGCCGGAGTGGGGCCTTCACCTCATCGACTTCAACCTGGTCATGGGCAATGTGGTCGACCTCGTCGCCACCCAGGCGACCAGCTGGGCCTCGGCCCGCTGATCCCGACCGCCCGACCGCCCGGGCGCGGCGTAGCGATCCGCCGCCCTTCGACCGAACAGTCGATCCGTTACCGGTCGAGGGGCGGGCCGGTAGGGTCCGACCGGGTCGCGAACGGCCGAGAGGTGGAAGATGACGGGGCCGATGACGAGACGACCGGTGCGAATCGCAGTCCTGAACGACTACGAGATCACCGTTGCCGGAGTGGCAGCGATGCTCGCGGCGTTCGCCGATCGCGCCGTGGTGGTCGAGCTGAGCGTCGGCGATCCCACCCTCGATCGGCAGGTCGACCTCGC
>CALMLJ010000130.1 GCA_937868025.1 uncultured Acidimicrobiaceae bacterium | reverse complement strand
TGACTGCAATGAAGGTGCGATGTCAACGGACGATGAACCACGAGCGCGTGGCCGCCGTCTCGTGACCCGCCCACACGACCCCACACGGTGCGACGGCGCCGCGCTCTCTTGACCGCGCGGTCAAGGGTCCGTAGCTTCGGCGCATGCCCAGCGACGACACGCCGCGTCCCGAGAAGCGTCGGCTGACGCCGCGGGGAACGCAGCGCCGCCTCCAGCTCATCGAGCTGGCGACCGCCAAGTTCGCCGCCGACGGGTACCACCCGACGTCGGTGGCCGACATCGTCGACGGCCTCGGCGTGGGCAAGGGCGTCTTCTACTGGTACTTCGACTCGAAGGAGATGCTCTTCGAGGAGATCCTGCGCGACGCACAAAAGGACCTGCGGCGGCGCCAGCAACGTGCTGTTTCCGATCTCCCCGACCCGATCGAGCGGATGGAGCAGGGCATTCGGGCCGCGGTGCACTGGTCGTTCGAACATCGTGACCTCGCCAAGCTCGTCGACTTCGCCCAGACCGACGAACGGTTCGCTCACCTGATCCGCCACGGCCGCTCTCGACTCGTCGGCGACGCCATGCCGCTCATCAAGGAGGCCATGGTCGAGGGCCTCATCCCCGAGGGCGATCCCGAGCAGCTGGCGTACGCGATCCTCGGCGTGAGCACCAACCTCACTGCGGTGTACATCAACGAACAGGGCCAGGATCCCGACGCGATCGCCCAGGTGGCCGTCGACTTCTGTCTCCGCGGCATCGGCGCCCGCTGAGCGCTGCCGATCAGAGCGGCGAGTCGTCGCCGGCGCCGACGATTGCCCCGCCTGCGGCCTTGGGGAACAGCGCTGCATCCACCGGTTGCGCATCGGCGATGGTGTCCCACGGCGACGGCGGCGCCATGAACGCCACCGCGGCCTGCTCGATGATCGTGTCGTAGTTGACCCGCCAGCCGGCGAACGCGATCCACGCCGCATCGCGGTCGGCGACGATCGGCACGCCCGACTCCTCCATCATCCGGCAGGCCACGTCGAAGTGCTCACGGGTGAGCGAGATCGGGTGGTGGGGCTGAGGGTCCGGGTCGTGCTCGATGCGGAAGTGGCGGGCCAAGACGCGTAGAGCGATCGTGCCGTTACGGATCGCGATCTGTGGCCCGACGGTCGTCGGCCGATCGACCGCGGCAATCCGCAGCGCTGCCATGTCGAGCACCGTGCGTGCCGCCGAGATCCAGTGGTTCGACGGGTCCGGCGACCGGTAGAAGTTGAGGATCGTCAGCGACGTGTGCGACTCCGCGATGTCGATGAACCAGTCCTCCCACTCCTGCCAGAACGAGGAGTCCATCCAATCGAGCGAACCGGTGATGTGCGCCACCGAGAGTGCCCGCCACGGCGCCCCGGAGCTACCGGTGCGAACGGCCAGCTTGGCGACCATGAACTCGCGCTTCTGGAAGGCCGCGTAGATCGTCGGCAGATACGAGATGAGCAGCGCGGTGAGCGTCAGGCCGATGACGGCCTCGGCGAAGACCACGAAGAACGGCACCCCGCTCTCGGGCGTGGCGAACCCGAGGGTGAACAGGGCCGAGCCGCTCTCGTTCATCGCCGTCCGCCAGCTCACCTCCTCGGCCGCGCCCCAGAAGATCAGCACGAAGCCCACGAACACGATGAACAGCCACACGGCCTGGAACGCCAGCAGTGTGAAGGGTGGCCGCATGGCCAGGACCTTGTCGCGCCGCTCGTAGGGCTGCGAGGGCCGGGCGAACAGGTTGAACACCCGAGCGACGACCCGACTGATCCACTGCGTCAGCCGTACCCGGCTCGCCCGTGGGAGCAGGAAGTTGCGGATGGCGGCGTCGAGCACCCAACCCACCAGCAGGATGCCGACGACGATGGCGACGATGCGTTCGACGACGTGCGCCATCGGCCGACGGTGCCGATCAGCCCAGTTTCACGAGCGCACGACGCAGGTTGCGGATGGCCTGGGCCGTGCGCTGCTCGTTCTCGATCATGGCGAACCGGACGTGGCCGTCGCCGTCGGGGCCGAACCCCACACCGGGCGAGACCGCGACCTCCGCCTCGGTCACGAGCAGCTTCGCGAACTCGATCGAACCGAGATCGCGGTAGGGCTCGGGAATCGGCGCCCACGCGAACATCGTGCCCTTCGGGGGCTCGATCTCCCATCCGATGCGGTTGAGGCCCTCGCAGAGGGTGTCGCGCCGGACCTGGTAGATGGCGTTCTGTTCGGCCGGGAAGTCGGGTGCCTCGTTGATGGCGACGGTCGCGGCGATCTGGATCGGCTGGAACGTGCCGTAGTCGAGGTAGCTCTTGAGCTTGGCGAGCGCAGCGATGACCTCGGGGTTGCCCAACATGAACGCGACACGCCAACCGGCCATCGAGAACGACTTGGTCATCGAGTACAGCTCGACGGCGCACTCCTTCGCGCCCTCGGCCTGCAGGATCGACGGCGGCTGGTAGCCGTCGAAGCCCAGGTCGGCGTAGGCGTTGTCGTGGACGACCACGACCTCCTTCTCGCGGGCGAAGTCGACGACCCGCTGGAAGAAGTCGAGGTCGACGCACGTGGTCGTGGGGTTGTGCGGGAACGACAACACGATCACCCGCGGCTTGGGAAGGCTGTACTTCCACGTGTCGACCATGGCGTCGAAGAACTGCTCGGCGCCGTTGATCATCGGCAACTCGCGCAGCTCGGCCCCGGCCAGCAGCGGCCCGTAGATGTGGATCGGGTAACTCGGCGACGGCACGAGCGCGGCGTCGCCGGGCTGCAGGAGCGTCCACATGAGGTGGCTGAACCCCTCCTTGGCGCCGATCGTGTTGATGACCTCGGTCTCGGGATCGAGCGTGACGCCGAAACGACGCTGGTAGTACCCGGCGATCGCCTCGCGGAGCTTGGGGATGCCACGGCTCGACGAGTAGCGGTGGTTCCGGCTGTTCTGCGCCGCCTCGATCAGCTTGTCCACCGCGACGTCGGGGGACGCCAGGTCGGGGTTGCCGAACCCCAGGTCGATGATGTCTTTGCCAGCGCGTCGCTGCTCGATCTTGAGCGAGTCGATGATGGTGAAGACATACGGCGGTAGGGACGTGATGCGCCGGAACTCCATGCCGTCGACACTACCGGTCCCCCGCGCAGGGCCCGGATCAATTGCGTGTGACACCCGTACTGTCCTGCGAATCCGCCCCTGGAGGGGCGGTTCTGCAGGACAGAACCGGTGAGGCGGGCGACTTAGGAGGCCACTCGCATGTCGAGCACGAGGGCCCGGTCGGAGCCGAGGCTGCGGGCCCACGCACCGACGTCGGGGTCGTCGGTGAGGTACACGATCTGGATGACCTCGCCCATGCGCTCGAGGCGGGTGAAGACGTCGCCGAGCGCCTCGACGGGCCAGTTGGCGAAGGCGTCGTCGATCACGAGCGGCACCGAGCCGACGAAGGACACCGACCGCTGCTGCGCCAGGCGGGCCAGCACGTACCACTCGACCGCCTCGGCGCCGGCCGACCCTCCGAGGAACCGGGACGATTCGTCCGACGTCTGGTGGCGGTTGTCCCACCGGGCCGACTCGACCGCGCTGCGGTTGTTCTCGGCACGACGGAGCCGGTTGCGGGCGGCGACGCGCTGCTCGAGCAGCGATGCGACCCGGGGCTCGCGTTCGGCGAGGGACTTCTGGAGCTCACGGGACCGCTGGAGGAGACGCTCGTACTCGGCTTCGACCTCGGCGATGCGGGCGACCGCCTCCTCGTGGGCACGAACCCGCGCTTCGCCCTCGGCAACCCGGGCACGCGCCTCGATCAGTTCGAGGGTCTCCTCGGGCTCGCCGAGTTCCGGCTCGGGGTCGGGTTCGACCGGCTGGTGCGCATCGACGACGGTGGCCTCGTCAGGGAGGGCGTCGAGTTCGACGGCCAGCTCGCTGATCTCCTCCTCGATCCCGTCGCGCTGCTGGGTGGCGGCCGAGATGCGCTGCGGCAGCTGCTCCATGGTCTCCAGCCAGCCGGCGGCGAGCGACGTGAGTTCGATCAGCGAGAGCTCGCGATCGGGCAGGTTCGCTCCGGTGCCGACGAGGGCCTCCTGAAGTGCCCGACCGAGCTCGCCGGCGTCGCCGTCGACGTCTCCGAGCGGGGCAACGGGGGCGGCTGGCTGCGAACGAGGGAGGGCGGCGGGAGGGGCGACCGCAGCGACCTCGACCCGGACGGCGCGCAGCGCCGGCACGGGATCGGCCCCGACGTCGGTGCCGAGGAACGCCTCGATGAGGTGGACCAGGTCGGCGCGGGCACGCTGCAGGTCGTTGTACTCCGGATCGACCTCGACGGTGATCGGATCGTTGGCGGCGTGCTCCAGCTCCGCCTCGGCCTGTTCGTAGGCACGCACGGCGTTCTCGTAGTCACGGCGACGGGCGGGATCGGACCCCGCCGACGTGATGCCCATGATGTAGGAGCTCCACGTGTCGAAGCCGAGCTCCTCGAGGAGCTTCGTCTCTTCGGCCCGCAGGTGCTCGAGACGTCGACGTTGCTTGCCGGCACCGAAGCGTGACGTCCGGCCGCTGAGCTCGAAGATCTCGTCGTGGATCGTCTCGAGGCGGTCGACCGTCGCCGGGTCGAGCTCGGGCTGGCGGAGGTTGCGCTCGGCCAACTTCATGGCGTCGTAGGTTGCGTCGCGGCGCGACGTCAGCGCGTCGAGCCGCTCCCGACCCTGGTCGCGGGGCGGGTCGATGGTGGCGAGGCGGGCGTCGATGGCCTCCCACTCGTCGGCGAGCGCCTGGGCCTCGGGCGACGGCTCCCAGGTCGACTCGACGGGCTCGATGTTCTCGACAGCCTCGACGGGCTCGACGTTCTCGGCGGTCTCGGGTGCCTCGACGGCACCCCGGGGCGCGGTGCGGCCGGCGAGCGCGGTGTACGCCTCACGGACCGGCGTCGGATCGATGGCGCGCCACTGCTTGATGGTGCGGCGGAGGTGGTCGGACTGCTCGATGAGGACCGACAGCCGGCCCTCGATGCGATCCCGCTCGACGCGGAGCGTCGCGGCGTCGCGGATCGAACTCGCCGGACCCGGTTCGGCCGTCGCGCTGCGGACCGGGTTGGACTGCGCCGAGGCGCGAGCCGATGCTCCGACCAGGGTCGTCAACTCGGCGAGTTCCTCGCGAGCGACCTTGAGGCCGGCCGCAGCGAAGGAGTCCAGGCCGACACGGGCGTCGCCCAGCTGCCGGTTGAGCACCGCCTGTTCCGACTCGATCTCGAC
>CALMLJ010000129.1 GCA_937868025.1 uncultured Acidimicrobiaceae bacterium | reverse complement strand
ATCAAGTGCCATGGGGGAAGCCCCCGATATCGGCGGGGTGCATGCTCCAGCGAACGTCATGTCATGGACATCGAGGCGCATCTCTTGGCACTGGCCGAACGGCAACACTCGCTCGCAACTCGGCGGCAGTACGCGGAACTCGGAGCGGGACCGAAGGCCACCCGCCACCTCTTCGAGGGACATCCCCGATGGGAGCCCCTGACCGACGAGGTCATCCGACTTCGAGGTTCGCGGCGCACCGACGCGCAAGCGGCGATGGCAGCGGTGCTCGACGCCGGCCCGGGAGCGAAGCTGTCCCATCTGTCCGGCGGAAACCAGTGGGGCCTCTCCTGCAGCCTTCGCCCCTTCCATGTCGTCACGACGGTGTATAGCCGCCGGAGGTCGACGCTCTCGAGGGTTCATCAGGTGAGGGCACTGCCCGACACCTGGACGACAGAACTCGACGGCATCCCGATCGTGCGGCCCGAACTCCTGGCCCTCCAGATCTTCGCGGTCTGCCGAGAGGCGCGGGCGACCGACCTGGTCGAGCACCTGTGGGCGATGCGGCTGCTCTCGGGAGGATCGCTCGCTGCCTTCTTGTCCCAGCTGGGCGAGCGTGGCCGCAACGGCACGGCGGGGCTTCGTCGCTACCTCGAACCCCGCGGCGTGAACTACGTACCGGCCGCGACCAACCTCGAGCGACGGGCGATCTCGATCCTCGAGCAGGCCGGATACCCCATGCGCCGCCAGGTGGACTCGGGTGGCGAGCACTGGGATGGTCGCGTCGACCTCCGCCACGAGACGCTGCCCCTGATCGTCGAGGTACAGAGCGACCGATTCCACTCGGCCCTCTCGTTCCGTTCGAACGACGCGGAGCGTCGCGCTCGGCTGGAGCAGGACGGCTTCACCGTCGTCGAGGTGTGGGAGGACGAGGTCTGGTACCGCCCGTGGGAGGTCACGGCCCGCGTCCGTGCGAAGTTGCGGCAGGCCTCCACCTGATTTGTCCTGCGTTCTCGCCCCTCCAGGGGCGGAACGGCAGGACAGAACCGGTGAGGTCCGCGCAGACGGGGTTGCGGAGGGCGAGGGCTCAGTCGAGGAGGTCGGGCTCCTGGGACGTGATCCACTCCCACAACGGGTGGAACTGGAACGCCCCGGCGAGCTCGCCACCGACCTGGCGGTAGGTGGCCGCCGCGACCTCGGGATCGATCAGCTTCGGGGTGCCGGCGGCCATGGCAGCGAGCTGCACCTCACACGAACGCTCCATCGTGATGAACCACCACACGGCGGCGTCGACCGACGTGCCGACCGTGAGCAGCCCGTGGTTCTGGAGAATGGCGGCCTTGTTCTTGCCGAGGGCCCCGGCGATGCGGTCGCCCTCGGCGGTGTCGTTGACGACGCCGGTGAAGTCGTCGAACACCTCGTGGTCGTCGAAGAACGCACAGGAGTCCTGCGTGATCGGATCGAGCTTCTGCCCGAGGGTCGAGAACGCCCGCCCGTACTTCGAGTGCGAGTGGGCGGCGGCGATGACGTCGGGGCGAGCGGCGTGCACCCGCGAGTGGATGGCGAAGGCCGCCTGGTTGACCGGCCAGTCGCCCTCGACGACCTCACCCTCGTGGCTCACGAGGATCAGGTCGGAGGCACGAATCTGCTTGAAGCTCATGCCGAACGGGTTCACCCAGAAGCAGTCGGACCGCTCGGGGTCACGGGCCGTGATGTGCCCGGCGACGCCCTCGTCGAACCCGAATCGCCCGAACAACCGGAAACCGGCGGCGAGTCGCTGCCGCAGGTGGGTTCGTTCCTCGGCGGGCGACTCGAAGGTCGGGAACGAGAACTGCTGTGGTCGACTCATCGGGGATCCCCTTCTCCGGCAGCACCGTCGGCGAAGGCGCTGATCACGTCACGATAGAACTGGAAGAGCGCCGGCCGGTGCGCGATCGGCGACTTGCCCAATCGCACGAGCACCAGGTCGAGCGCCGGGACGACGGCGACGAGCTGCCCCTCGTAGCCCTGCCCGGCGAACGTGCCGTGCTCGTCGCCCCAGACCCACCAGAACGCGCCGTAGTACTGGCCGTCCTCGTCGGGGCCCGAGCGGGCGGTGCGGGCGACGTCGACCCAACCCTCGGGAAGGATCCGACGGCCGTCCCACATGCCGTCGCGCAGATGGAGGTAGCCGTAGCGGGCGAAGTCCCGGGCCGTCGCGTACACGTAGGAGGATCCGACGAAGGTGCCGGCGCCGTCGTAGTGCGGGGTCGCCCTCGACATACCGATCGGGTCGAACAGCCGCTCGTGGAGGTAGGCGTCGAAGCCTGCATGGTCGAGGCCCAGCGCCTGTTTCACGGCGCGGCTGACGATGTTGGTCGAGCCCGACGCGTAGTTGAATGTCGAGTCGACGGGCGCCACGAGCTCCTGGGTCGCCGCGTAGTGGGCCATGTCCGCCGACGCCTCACCGAACAGCATCTCGAGGCAGTGCGACGTGCCGGCGTCGACGTAGTCCTCGTTGAACTCGAGGCCCGATCGCATGGCCATCAGGTGCCGGAGCGAGATGGCGTGTCGGGGATCGGAGGGGTCGGCCCACTCGGGCGCGGCCGGAACGGCGTCGAGGTCGACGACGCCGTCGGCGAGGGCGAGGCCGAGTGCGCTCTGCGTGATCGACTTGGCGACCGACCAGGACGTGAGCGGCGTCGCGGCGCTGACGCCGGGGCCGTAGCGCTCGGCCACGATGCGGCCGCCCTGCACAGCGATGAACGCCAGGCTGAGGGCGAGTTCGGGGTTCGGGTTCGTCGCGAACGCCCGGTCGAGCACGTCGGAGACCCGGTCGGCGTCACCGGTGAGCTGCGCGCCGGTCGCCCAGGTGAGCGTCGGCCACGACACGCCGTCGGGCTGGCCCGGCAACTCGACGGTGGCGCCGGGCAGGTCGGGAGCGGGTGCCGTCATGCGAGGGGACGCCCGAAGGGGAGCTCGGAGGACCAGGTGCGAAGGAACGCCTCGGCCGCGTAGCAGGCACCGAGGTACGGACCTTCTTCGTGGTCGAGGACCGAGCGGACCACCTCGGTCACCCGCGCGGCGATGTCGGCCTCGCCGGAGGCGGCGAGCAGCGGGCCGGCGGCGCTCACGAAGTCGGGCAACACCGTGGCACCGTTGCGCCGCGCCGTGGCGAGGGCCCGGGCCGTGACGGCCTGGCCGGCGGCACCGACGATGATCGCTGCGCCGAGGGCGCCGACGTTCTCGTGGTCGAGGACCCCGGCCTTGGAGCCCACCACCACAACGCCGCGACCGGCGGCGAGGAGCTCGGCGAGCGGGAGCACCGCGGCATCGGCTCCGGCCGCTGCGAATCCGGCCGCAATCGCCTCCGATGCCGGGGCACCGGCTTCGACAGCGACCGTGGCACCGGCGAGGTCGACGGTCGCGGCCGCCGCCGCCACCACCGACGCCACGAGCGCCGCATCGGCGCCATCGTCGGCGACGACCGCCCACGGCTCCAGGTCGGCATCGGTCACTCCCTTGCCGGCGCTGAGCTGCAGCGAGCCGTCGGCCACGCGTGGCGCCAGCTCGGCGACGAAGGCCGCCACGGCCTCGTCGCGACCGTCGCCATCGGCGTTGATACCGGCCGACGCCCCCGACGTGGGGATGCCGAACGCGGCGTAGGAGTAGGTGAGCGAACGAGCGAGGTTGACGGCGCCGTCCTGGAGGATCTTGCGGGCGCACCGGACGATGCCAGTGGCGGTCGCTGCGTCGGGGAGGTCGACGACGACGAAGCCGTCGGCGCCCGAGGTCTTGGTGATCTGCACGGCTGCATTGTGCCATGTGACCGTTCGGCGAGCCGCGGCCGATCCGATCTGTCCGGAAGCGGTTCGCCCGACCCTGCAGTTCTGTCCTGCGAACCACGCACACTTCAGGCCGGTTCGCAGGACAGAACGCAAAGGTTCTCCCACTAAAACGACGAGGGGCCGCATGAGCAGACCCCCCGAACTGCTCACACGGCCCATCGATTGGCGGCAAACCGGGGGGCCGAGGCCTGCCGGATCACTGCGACTCCGAGGCATTCCGCCTCGGAACGGCACCATAGCAAGGCGTGGTGACATCTGTCACCCAGAAACTGGGTGCAGTCATCGCGAGCAGTCGTTACACAGTCGCGAGCAGCACCGGGAGGTCTACGCGTCGACGATCTGCATCGCCGTGCGACCCGCCAGGACAGGGAGGATCCGCTCCTCGATGACCGCACGGTGCACCGGGTGGTCGCGGTACAGCTCGTAGGCCGCCTGATCGGCGAAGTCGGCCACGATGCCGATGGTGGCGTTGCCGTCGGCCAGACCGGCGTCGGTGCCGTAGCGGTAGGAGTCGATCTCGGGAATCGCCGGCGGCAGCGTGGCGAGCCCGTCGAGGAGGAACTGGCGTTGCTCGTCGGTGGTGTCGGGCACGAGCGTCAGGAGCACGATGTGGCGGAACATGGCCCGAAGCTACTTCCGGCCGACACGCCGGAG
>CALMLJ010000128.1 GCA_937868025.1 uncultured Acidimicrobiaceae bacterium | reverse complement strand
ACCGATCCGACACTCGGAGCACCCGCCGCCGCCACGACCTCCGGTACGCCGTTGGCCACCGCCCACACGGCAGACCACGTCTGGCTCGCTCGCAAGATCCCACCGTCGACCGATCCGTGGAGGATGTCGGCGTCACGACCACCGACCACCGACACCGCAGCATCGCCGCGCCCGCCGACCACGAGCACCGTGGCGCACACGTCGACCTTCGCCTCGAACAGCGACACCCCCGGCAGCCACACCTCACCCAACCGTCCTGCGTCGAGCAGGCGGTCACGGACTCCGGCCACATCACGGGCCACCAGGAACGAGCGGGGTTGGATCAGCGTCACGACCCCGCCCTCCCCCACCAGATCGAGCGCCGCCAGTTGGAACAGCGCCGCGACATCCACGTAGCCGCCGACTGCAGCGCCGAAGCGCGTCGTCAGCGCGTCGCGTTCGGCCGCCCTACGCGCCGTGGCGCCACCGAGCTGGTTCTGGAACGGTGGGTTGCCGACGACCACGTCGACGGGTCCGCTGCGAGACGCCAGGTCGGGCTCCAACGCGTCGGCCACGACGACGCGGGGATGCGCATCGGCCACGCCGTGCCCTGCCGCCCAGGCCCGCAGACCCTCCGCTGCGGCGTCGGCGGCACCGGGATCGAGATCGATCCCCACCACGAGCTCGTCGACCACCGTCCGCGGATCCGCCCCCCGAGCGGCGAGCGCCTCGGCGGCCGCCACCAGGAACACGCCGCCGCCACAGCTCGGATCGCACACGACCGGAAACCCGGACCCCTCCCACGCTGCGAACGATCTCGCCACGAGGCGCTCGGCAACCGCCGGTGGGGTGAAGTGGGCGCCCCGGCGACGAGCGACCGCGTCGAGCCCGTCCTCGTAGCGCCGGCCGATGCCGTACGCGTCGGTCAACGACGACTGGGCCACGGCGCCAGTTTCCCACGGCGTCCCGGTAGCGTGCGGCGATGCAGTGGACCAACCACGGGGAGCGCCCCGTGTACGAGAGCCCGTGGGTGTCGGTGGTGCTCGCCGACGTCGAAGTTCCCGACGGCCCCCGCTTCGACCATCACGTCGTCCGCGTGCGCGCCGCGGCCGGCACGGTGGTGACCGACCCCGATCTCGGCGTCCTCCTGTTGTGGCGCCACCGCTTCATCACCGACACGTGGGGGTGGGAGATCCCTGCCGGAGGGGTCGACGTCGACGAGCCGATCGCCGATGCGGCGGCACGTGAAGTGCTCGAGGAGACCGGCTGGCGCCCGGGACCGCTGCGGCCCCTGGTGGATTGGTTCCCCTCGAACGGCCTGTCCGACCAGCGGTTCCACGCCTTCGTCGCCGATGGAGCCACCCACGAGGGCGAACCGAGCGACCCGACCGAGGCCGACCGCGTCGAGTGGGTGACGGTCGAACGGCTCCGTCGGATCGTCGCCGCCGGCGAGATGCGCGACGGTCTGTCGCTCACGGCGTGCTGTTACGCCCTCGCACAAGGGCTGCTGTAAGCGGGAGAGCTGACCGCTCAGGCGGTGACCGTGGTCGGATCCCAGCCGATGAGATCTTCCAGACGAGGATCGTTGGAGAACATCTCGACGATCGGGATGTTGAGCCCGATGCGCTTCTGCAACCGCTTGATCTCGAGCTCCTGGTTCCACAGACAGAACGTGACCACAACGCCAAACGTGCCGGCCCGGGCCGTGCGGCCGGAGCGGTGCAGATAGGTCTTGTGGTCGCTCGGCGGGTCGTAGTGGATGACTACGTCGACATCGTCGATGTGGATACCACGCGCGGCGACGTCGGTGGCGACGAGCGCCTGGAGCTTGCCGTCGCCGAAGTCGGCGAGCGCCCGCTCGCGCATGTTCTGGCGGAGGTCGCCGTGGATCGGCGCGGCCGTGACGCCCTCGGCCTCGAGTTTGTCGGCGAGCCGGTCGGCGCCGTGCTTGGTGGCGCTGAACAGCATGGTGCGACGGGCGTTGCGAATGATCGCCGCTGCGACCTTCACACGATCCATCTCGTGGACGTGGATGAACCGGTGGTGCATCTGGTCGACCGTCACGGTGGGCGACTCGACCTCGTGCATGACGGGGTCGTGCTGGTACCGCTGGACCAGCGAGTCGACGACGCCGTCGAGGGTCGCCGAGAACAACAGGGTCTGGTGCTCGCCCTCGATGTTTCGGAGGATCCACTCGACCTGGGGCAGGAACCCCATGTCGGCCATCCGGTCGGCCTCGTCGACGATGACGTGGTTCACGTCGGCCACCGACAGCGCCTTGCGCTCGATCAGGTCGATGGCCCGACCCGGGGTGCACACGATGAGGTCGACGCCCTTCTCGAGCGCCGTGACCTGCTTCTCGATGGGGTCACCGCCGTAGATGGCGGTGACGACCCGGTCGATCGAGCCGGCGAGCGGGCTGAGTTCGTCGCGCACCTGCGTGGCCAGCTCGCGGGTGGGCACCAGGACGATGCCGGTCGGCCGGTTGGGCTTGGCCTTCGCCATCTTCTGGAGGGTGGGGATGCCGAACGCGAGGGTCTTGCCCGACCCCGTCTTGGCCTTGCCGCACACGTCACGACCGGCGAGGGCGTCGGCGATGGTGAGGGCTTGGATGGCGAAGGGCTCGGAGATCCCTCGTTCGGAGAGGACCGCCACGAGGGGGGCGGCGACGCCGAGCGACTCAAACGTTGTGGTCATGCAGGTTCCTTGTGTCGGATACGAGCGAGCGCCGCAGGCGACTCGCTCCGTCAAGACCGTGTTGTCGGCGAAGCCGACGGCTTCGGGAGTCACCGACGTGACCTCTTGACTCGCCCGGCAAGGTTACCCGCCCGGGCGCGGGTTCCCGGCATTCCCCGTCGTGGCGCGTCACCGGCCCCCCGGGAGGTGTGCGACGCTGGGCCGATGGAGGAACCAGCTGCCGCAACGACCGGGGAGCCGACCGAGGAGCCGACGCTCGTCGAACGGTGGCCGGCGGCCAACGTGTGCGTCGCCGCCGTGGGTGCCGGCGGAATCCTGTCGTCGACCGGCGACCTCGACCACCGGTTCGCCCTCGCCTCGGTCACCAAGCCGCT
>CALMLJ010000127.1 GCA_937868025.1 uncultured Acidimicrobiaceae bacterium | reverse complement strand
GCGCTCACGGTCAGCGACGGTGTCGCGAGCACCGTGGCGTTCACCACGATCAACGTCGCAGCGCCCTCCTCTGACGCGTTCAACATCACCGTTCGCATGAACGGGACGATGACCCCGACCCAGCAGGCGGCGTTCACGAACGCTGCCGCCCGATGGGCGCTGGCGATCCGCAGCGGCCTGTCGACGGTGTCGCTCAACCTGCCCGCAGACGACTGCGGCACCGGCGCCCCGGCGTTCAACGGTTCGATCGACGACCTGTTGATCGACGCGACGATCGCTCCGATCGACGGCGTCGGGTCGATCCTCGGCCAGGCCGGCCCGTGCTACACCCGCAACGGCACCGGGCTCCCGGTGTACGGCGTGATGAAGTTCGACGTCGCCGACGTGGCCGACCTGCAGGCCGACGGCGATTTCGACGCCGTGATCCTTCACGAGATGGGCCACGTGCTCGGCTTCGGCACGGTGTGGGCGGGTCGCGGCCTCGTCGGCGCCGGTACGTCCGATCCCACGTTCACCGGAGCGACCGCCGTCGGTGCCTGGCAGGCCATCGGCGGGTCGGGCGCGGTGCCGGTCGAGCAACTCGGCGGCGCCGGTACGGCCGACTCGCACTGGCGCGAGTCGGTGTTCAACGGCGAGCTGATGACCGGGTGGATCGACCACAACAACAACCCGATGAGCGCCGTGACGATCGCGGCCTTCGCCGATCTCGGGTACGGCGTCGATCTCGGCGCTGCCGATCCCTACGGGACCCCGGCGCTCCGCTCGGGCGCACCGGCGCCCGAGCGGGAGATCACTACCGAGTTGATCCTCCCCAAGGGGAGCGTCTGAGCGTCATGACAGCACCTTCGCACCGGGGGTCCACGCCACCGGCATCGTCTTGATGCCGTTGACGAAGTCGGAGTGCAGGCGGTTGGGCTCCGCGGTGAGGTGGATGTCGGGCATCCGCTCGACGATCTGCTGCATGGTCGCCTTGATCTCGGTGCGAGCCAGGCTGGCCCCGAGGCAGTAGTGCACACCGCCGCCGCCGAAGGTGACGTGGTCGTTGTTGGTGCGGCGGATGTCGAACGTGTGCGGGTTCTCGAACACGTCTTCGTCGCGGTTGGCCGACGCGTAGTACATGACCACCTTGTCGCCTTCCTTGATCTTCACGCCGCGGATCTCGGTGTCGCGGGTGGCGGTACGGCGGAAGTTGTGGATCGAGCTGCCCCAGCGGAGCATCTCCTCGACGGCGGAGTCCCACAGGGAAGGATCGTCGCGCAGCATCTGGGCCTGCTCGGGATGGTCGAGCAGCGCCAGCAGCGAGTGGTTGATCAGGTTGCGGGTGGTCTCGTTGCCGGCGACGACCAGCGTCACGAAGAAGAGGTTGAGGTCCATGTCGTCGAGGCGTTCGCCGTCGATCTCGGCGTTGACCAGCGCCGTCATGATGTCGTCGCGCGGGTGCTCGCGACGGTCGGCCGCGACGGCGTCACACAGCGCGTAGATCTCCATCGCCGCCATCATCTCCTGGCCCTCTTCGACGACGTAGTCGGGATCGTCGAGCGAGCCGATGAGCTGGTTCGAGATCTCGAACATGCGGGGCCACTGCTCGGGTTCGAGGCCGATCATCTCGCAGATCATCTGCACCGGAACCTGCGCCGCGATCTCCTCGACGAACTCGCACTCGCCGCGTTCGATGACGTTGTCGACGACTCTCGCAGCGCGCTCGCCGATGTCGTCGACGAGCTTGCCGATCACCCGGGGCGTGAAGCCGCGGGACACGAGGCGCCGGTAGCGGTGGTGCTTCGGCGGATCCATGTTGAGGATCGTGAGCCGGATCTGCGCCAGGATCTCCTCCTCCTGGGTCGGGATGAACGTGCCACCGAGCTCGGAGGAGAACGTCTCGCTGTCACGGCTGACGGCGCGGACGTCCTCGTGCTTGGTGACCGCCCAAAAACCCGGGCCCTTCTCCGGCGGTTCGGGGTGCCAGAACACGGGTGCCTCGCGGCGCAGGAGGTCGAACTGGTCGTGGGGTTCGCCCGCACCCCAGGTGGACGCGAGGAGGTCGATGCCGGACAGGTCGGCGGTGGGTTCGGTGACGGTCATGGGGGTACTCCGGGATGGTTCGGGAACGGGTGGGATCGGTCGGTGTGAGTGAGGGTCGGCGAGGTCAGTGAGGGTCGGCGACCGACGGTGCGGTGGCGACGGCGCACAGCGTCGCGATGGCGGTGCTGTCGGGAACGGCGGCGGGATCGACGCGGCGCATCATCTCGAGTCCGAGCAGGACGGCCAGCAGGGGAGCGCCGGACTCGCCCGATTCGCCGGCCGCCAGTTCGTCGAGGCCGGCCCACGCCGCGCGGTAGCGCTCGGCGAGTCGTTCCATGGCGGCGGGGTTGCGCACGGCGTAGCTCCAGAGCTCGTGCTCGAGCGCGATCCACCGGCCGCTGCCGACGGCGGGGGAGCTGATGTTGCGCCAGAGCGCTGCCATGCGCTCGGGAAGGGTGGCGGCGTTGACCAGCTCGGCGCTGAGGACGGCGGCGACATCGTCCACCCATCCTTCGAGCAGGGCGAACAGCACGCCCTCCTTGCTGCCGAAGTGGTCGTAGATGGCGCCCGAGGTGCGACCGGCGGCCAGGGCGATCGAGTCGACGGTCGAGTCGGCGATGCCGCGCTCGGCGAACCGCGCCGCGGCCGCGTCGAGCAGCGCAGTGCGCGTCTGGCGCCGTCGTTCCCCCTGGGTGGCCATCTCGCACAAACATTGGTCGCGTTATGTAACTGGGTCAAGCCGCGCCGACGGGTTCGAGTGTCGCCCTGAATCCGGGAGCCCGCCGATAGCCTGAGCGAATGGAGCCGCCACCCATGACGGCACGGCAGTGGATCTCGGTCGCCGTCAGCGTGGCCGTCCTGGCGCTCGGCATCGCCGTCGTGAGCCGGTCGCTCGGCGGTCCGACCGGCCAACGAGTCGACCTGGCGGCGGTCGGGGGCTCGGGCGACGACGAGATCGACGCCGATTCCGACGCCGTCACCTCGACTGCGCCCGGCGAGTCGACGACGACCGCCGGTCCGACCACGACCATGCCCCCGCGGGCGCTGCCGCTCCGTCAGGGGCCGACCAAGGCCGGTCCGCTGCTCGGCACCGTCATCGTGGTCGACCCCGGCCACAACGGACAGAACTACAAGTACTCCGACGTGCAACGCGCCGGCAGCCTCGATGGCGACGGGCCGCTCTGCAACACCGCCGGGTCGTCGACCAACGCCGGGCTCGACGAGATGCGGATCAACTGGGAGGTCGGGACGCGCCTGTCGACGATCCTGCGCGGCATCGGCGCCGAGGTGATCCTCACCCACGGCGACCTCGACGGGTTCGGTCCGTGCGCCGACGAGCGGGGAGCGATCGCCCGCGACGCGAACGCCACCGCGCTCATCTCCATCCACGCCGACGGCAGTGGCCCGGGGTCGTCGGGGTTCCACATCATCTACCCAGCAGCCAAGCCGACCCTCGATCCCGACGGCGTGGCCGAGTCGGCCCGCCTGGCCGGCATGGTCCGCGACGAGCTCATGGTGATCGGTGGTCGTCCCGCCAACTATGTCGGGACCAACGGGGTGCAGGAGCGCAACGACCTGGCGAACCTCAACACGGCCAACCGGCCGGCGATCCTCGCCGAGCTCGGCAACCTCAAGAACGGCACCGACGCGGCCATGCTCTCCGACGAACTGTCCTACCTCCAGATCGCCCGGGCGCTGGCACGAGCGGTGGTCCGCTTCGTCGGCAAGGTTCCCGACGACCAGCAGCTCTCCGCCGACGTCACCGGCGATGGCCTCCTCGATTTCCTTCCCGGTTCGTTGCAGCTCCTCGCGACCACCACGACCACGTCGACCACCACCACCACCTCGACCACGACGACCACGACCGCGCCGCCGGATCCCACTACGACCGTCGCCCCGGTCGACCCGCCGCCGACCGATCCGCCGCCCACATCCGCAGGCTGAGAGGGCGCTCGCGGCCAACATATGTTGGCTGAGCGGCTAGATTACCCCACATGCGTTGGTATCGGACCTCCGAGGTTGCCGACCTCCTCGGGATCAGCCCCGAGACGGTGCGTCGGTGGTGCGACGACGGCCGGCTCGCGTCGTCGCGGGGCCGGGGCGGGCACCGCGAGATCTCGGGTGCCGACCTCGCCCGCCACCTGCTCGACCAGACGGCCGCCTTCGAACCGGAGAGTGTGCTCCGCCAATCGGCTCGCAACCGGCTGACGGGCATCGTGACGAAGGTCGAGCGGGACAAACTCACCGCCATCGTCGAGATCCACGCCGGGCGGCACCGGATCGTGTCGCTGATGACCCGCGAGGCGGTTGACGAACTCGGGCTCGAACCGGGCGATGTCGCCACCGCGGCCATCAAGTCGACGAACGTGGTGGTCGAAGTGCCGCCACCGACGAGCTGAGGGCGGCGACGATGCGTCCGTCCGTGTTCCGCTCCGTCGTCGCCACCGTGGTGACGCTCGCGCTCGGCCTGCTGCTCGCCGGGTGCGGCGGACGCGACGCCGACGTCACGGCGAACCGGACCACCTCGACCGACACGGCCGCGTCAGCCGACTCAGCCGACTCAGCCGGCTCGGGTGCGCCGCTCTCCGGCTCGATCATCGTGTCCGCCGCCGCCTCCCTGACCGGGGTGTTCACCGAGCTCGGCGCCACGTTCGAAGCGGACCACCCCGGTACGAGCGTCGAGTTCACGTTCGACTCGTCGAAGACCCTCGCCACCCAGATCCGCTCGGGAGCGCCGGCCGACGTCTTCGCCTCCGCCGATCCGGCCGACATGGACTCCCTTGTCGACGCCGGTCTCGTCGACGACTCGCCCGTCGTGTTCGCTCGCAACTCGATGGCGATCGTCGTCAAGCCCGGCAATCCCGACAGGATCTCGACGCTCGCAGATCTCCCGTCGGCGGGGGTGATCTCGCTGTGTGCCGAAACGGCTCCGTGTGGGAGGTACGCCCAGCAGATTCTCGGTCGCGCCGGGGTCACCCTTCCCGAGGACCGCGTGACCCGCGGCCAGAACGCGGCGACTGCGCTCGCGGCGGTCGCCCGTGGCGACGCCGACGCGGGGATCGTGTACCTGACCGACGCCAGCGCCACCGCGGGCGTCGACACCGTCGAGATCCCTGCCGCCGACAACGCGGAAGCGAGCTACCCGATCGCTGTCGTCAACACGACTGCCAACCGCGACCTCGCCGCCGCGTTCGTCGACCTCGTGTCGGGCCCCGCCGGTCGAGCGGCACTGGTGGCCGAGGGGTTCATCGCCCCGTGACGCCGAGGCGGCGCCGGCCGGCGATCATGCTGGTCGTCCCGGCTGCGGTCGCCCTCGCGTTCTTCGGCCTCCCGCTGGTGGGGTTGCTGCGCCAGGTGGAGTGGGGCCGGCTCGGCTCGGACCTGTCGGACCCCGAGGCCACCGACGCGTTGCGTCTCTCGCTCGTCTGTTCGCTCGGCGCCGCGGTGTTGTCGGTGGCGTTCGGCATGCCCCTGGCATGGCTGCTGGCGCGGGTGGCCATCCCGGCGAAGTCGGTCGTTCGCGCCCTGGTCCTGGTCCCGATGGTGCTGCCACCGGTGGTCGGGGGTGTCGCGTTGCTGTCCGCCTTCAGTCGCCGCGGGCTCGTGGGCGAACCGCTCTACGACTGGTTCGGCGTGCAACTCACGTTCACGACGGTGGGAGCGATCCTGGCCGAGACGTTCGTCGCGTTGCCGTTCTTCGTGATCACGGTCGAAGCGGCGCTGCGCGGTGCCGACACCCGTTA
>CALMLJ010000126.1 GCA_937868025.1 uncultured Acidimicrobiaceae bacterium | reverse complement strand
GATGGGTTCTGAGGAACGAGTCAGCAGCGGATGACTCGCAGATGCCGTGATCGGGTAGGTCGGGCCGACCGGCAAACGCACCTACTGCGGGCCGGAGACCTCAGGAGCACCCAGTGACGACCACCTACCGACGCCCACCTTCGAGTCACCCGACGAGAGGTGCAGCTACCGCCGTGGGCACCCCGGTCGGCTGGGTCCGGCGGGGTGTCGCCGCTGCGGTGCTGGTGGCCGTCCCCGCGTTCGCTGTCGCCTGCGACGACGGCGGTTCGCCCGACGGCACCACCCCGACCGAGGAGGTCAACTCCGACTCGACGACGTCGGGTGTGGCACCGACGAGCGACCCCGTGAACGTTCCGACGAGCGTCAGCGGCGGACCTGCGGGACAGGGCTCGGTGCCCGAGCAACCCGGGGGCACGGCGCAACCGATGGACCAGGGCGGTATGAACACGACGCCGGCACCCGACGCCGGCTGATCTCCTCGCCGCCTCCCCGTCGGGTCCCTCCAACGGGGTGTTTGTCGCGGGCGTCGCTCGGGCATCGGCAGGCACCCTGACCCGAGGAGGCCGCCATGTCCGTCCACCGCCACGACGACGTCGTCACCACACCCACCGGCACCGCCCGATCGACCGAACGGTCGTCGCGCTTCAGCCCTGGCCAGGTGATCACCGGGATCCTCGGGGTCGTGCTCGCCGTGATCGGCATCGTGGCCGTCACCCGTTCGGGCATCGACGGTTCGTTGAACCAGCCGGTCACCGAGATCGTCGGGATCACCCACAGCTCCTATGTCGGACTGTTCGAGCTCTTCGTCGGTCTCGTCCTCCTGCTCGGTGCCTCGAGCGCCGGCTACCGGGGAGCGGCCGGCTTCGCTGGCGCGCTGCTGATCGTCGGCGGCGTTGTGCTCGCCGCCGGCAACCTGCGCGTGCTGCTCGAGGTCGGGGCGAAGCAGTCGACGGGGTGGATGGGCATCGTGCTCGGCGCGATCGCGATCTCCGCGGCCATGCTGCCGAGCCTCGTGCGCACGTCACGCGTCGTCGAGGCCCCCATGGTCACCGAATGAGACCCACCGCGCCGGCGACGGGCCGGGTCGCGGTCTTCAGCGTCGCCCCCATTCTCGTGATCACCGTCGAGGACGACCGGTCGTCGGCCACCCACGTCAACGTGGGTGGCCAGGGCCCGTGGGTTGCCCGGGCTATCGCCACGTTGGGCGGCACTCCGGTCCTCTGCGCTCCCTTCGGTGGCGACACCGGACGCACGGCGCGCCTGCTGTTGGACGACTCCGGTTTCGAGCTGTCGGCCACGACGACGGCCTCGCCGAGCGGGATCTACGTCGAGCGCCGCGACGAGCGCGGTACCCGACATTGTCTGTACGAGGTGCCGGCCGCTCCGCTCGGACCCCGGGACCTCGACGACGTCTACGAGGCCGCGCTGCGTCACGGCATCGAGACGGGCACCTGCGTTGTCACCGGGTCACCGTTCCCCGACCACCTCGACCCGGCCGTCGTCAGTCGCCTGTGCAAGGACCTGCACGCGGCCGGTGTCGTCGTCGTGGCCGACCTGAGCGGCGAGCACCTCGACGCTGCCCTCGATGCCGGGGTCGATTGGCTCAAGGTGGCCGACGACGAACTGACTCGCGACGAGCGATGCAGCGACGGCGAGGCGGAGGTGTGGTGTTGGCTGGACGGTGTGGTCGAGGCCGGCAAGGTGCGTGTCGCCGCGGTCGCCTCGAGCTCGACCGGACCCACGCTGGCGCGAACGCCCCGGCATCGCATCACGGCACAGGGTCCCCATCTCGAGGTCGTCGACACCCGCGGGTCGGGCGACGCCATGTGCGCGGCGCTCGCCCTCGCCCACGGCAACGACCTTCCGCCGGCGGACGCCATCCGGATCGGTCTCGCTGCTGGCGCTGCGAATGCCACCCGACGGTCCACCGCGGCGCCGGGCATCGAGGCGGTGCTCAGCCTGCAGTCGACCGTCGAGCTGGCCGTGCAGCGGGTTGCGTGAGGCGGTCGGGCCGATGCGGATCTGCGTGACGAACGACGACGGCGTGGGCACGACCGGGATCACGACGCTGGCGCGGGCGTTGCGCGACGACGGTCACGACGTCCTCGTCGTGGCTCCGAAGGACGAGCGTTCGGGCGCCGGCACCGCCCTCGGGCGGGTGGTCGGCGGCGACGTCGTGTCGTGGCACCGCACCGACGCGGACGGCGTCGAGGTGTTCGCGCTCGACGCTCCGCCGGCCATGTGTGTGCTCGCCGCCATGGAAGGCATCGCCGGGTCGCGCCCCGATCTCGTCGTGTCGGGCATCAATCACGGTCCGAACCTCGGGTTCGCGGTGCTGCACTCCGGCACGGTGGGCGCGGCGCTCACGGCCCACATCGCCGGGATCCCGGCGCTCGCCGTGAGCGTGGGGCAACCGGCGACGGGGGTGCACGGCGTCGCGAGCGCAGCCGACGATCCGATCTGGGATGCCGCCGCTGCGCTCGCCGTGGCCCTCGTCGGGTTGGGCGACGAGTGGAGCGGTCAGTGGGTGCCCAACGTGAACGTGCCGTCGGCGTGGGACGGCGGGCCGGTCCGCTGTTGCCGACTGGCCCGACTCGGGGCCATCGGCCTCGCGGTCAATGGCGACGACAGCGCGGTGGTACAGCTCCGGAGTCACGCCGAACTCGACGAGCCCGAGGCGGCCGTGGACGGTTGGCCCGACGACCTCGCGCTCAACGCCGCGGGACACGCGACGTTGACGCCCCTGACCGGTGTCGCGATGCGTTCGGTCGAGACGGACGCGATCGAGGCGCTGTTGTCGAGGTTGCGCGGCTCGATCGGGTCGGCCACGCCGGCGGGGTAGCGGCCGCGCTAGTGCTGGATGCCCGGAGTGGGGTTGGTGCCCGGCGTGCCCACCTCGGGGCGGCGCTCCATGGCGTCGAGGGCATCGGCCTCGTCCACGCTCGCCTCGGCGCCGTAGTTGAGCACGAGTGAACCGCTCGTCGAGCAGTGCGGACACGTGACGGGGATCACGACGACCATGTCGGATGGGTCCGAGGCGCCTTCGAGGCGGGTCAACCGGTCGGCGGGGACCGTCGAGGCCGGAAAGGTCTCCCGACACGTGAAGCACCGGAGTTCGGCGTGCTCCAGCACACCGAACTGGCCGGAGCCGTGCTCGTCATCGATGGTGTTCGTGACGGAGCTCAGCGGCGTGTCGCCGGCGGACGGGTTCGAGTCGGTGGTCATGCCGGGCACTACCCCCGGTGTCGGGCCGCGAGACGAACCGTCGTCGGAGATCCCCGCTTCGAGGGGAGGTGTGGCTTGCCCCGTGCGTTCTCGGCAGGCTGCGCCCACGCCCCGGAGGGATCGGCGAGGGATGGGTTCGAGGCGATGTAGTTGCGCAGCTTCCGAAGCATGAGGCGGTTGCCGACCTGCATGGCCGAGCGGATGACCGGCGTGAGCTTGCCCGATACGCCCGACAGCTCCATCGCCATGATCCACTCGATCCGGGTGCTGCCGTTGCCGAGGTCGGTGAGGTGGTAGTCCTCGGCGAATGCGATGGGGCCGCCGGCCACGCTCTCGTTGAACCGGAAGGCCATGCGCCGGGGCGGTTCCCACGCAATGAACTCCTCCCACCCGACCATGCCGCCGCGCATGCGAACGGTCCGGGTCGCCCCGACCTCGAGCGGCCACGGCGACGTCCACTCGACCCCGGTGATGGGCATCGCCCACCGGCTCCAGGAGTCGGCGTCGGCGAAGACGTCGAACACCCGCAGCGGGGGAGCGGGGACGACCTCGCGCACCCGGACGCGACAGGGCGCCGTGGCGAAGAACTCCGTGCCGACCCGTGTGCAGTCGATGCGTTCCGGTTCCGTCGTCGTCATGCCCAGAACCCTAGGCGTGCGCGCCGGTGGCTCGTTCTGTCCCGCGAAGGAGCGCGAACTGTGCGTCTCTCGCGGGACAGAACCGGTCAGCTGATGAGCGAGAGCGTGTTGTGGTCGCGGATGGCGGCGCACACGCGGGCCGTCATCGTCGCGAACATCGCGTCGCCGCGGGTCGTCGAGGAGCCGAACGCCGCCCCCAGGACGATGATGAGCGGCCCTTGCAGGAGTCCGTACCGGTAGTCGTCGAACGTGGTGGCCGCGTCGACGGGTTTCGTGCCGGTACCGACGGTCAGCTCGACGAGCCGGTCGTGGTACGCGGCGATCGCGGCGTGCTCCGCTTCCCGCCGCGCGTCGGGTTCGAGGCTGGTCGCGATGAGATAGGCGAGGTCCCGGCCGGCAAGGCCGACGCCGAGCGTCTGCCAGTCGACTGCCGCGACCGTCCCGTCAGGGTGGAACATCAGGTTGTCGAGCCGGTAGTCGCCGTGCATCAGCGAGAACCGCTCCGGCCGGCCGACGAGGAAGTGCGGCATGGCGGCGGCGCAGTCGTGGAGCAGGGCGACGTCGGCGGGCGACACGGCGTCGCCCAGTCGCTCGGCGAACGGCGCGACCGCCCCGGCGAGGACCTCGCCGAGGAACGCCGCAGTGTCGGGATCGGCGGCATCGAGTGGACCCCGAAGGGCCACGATGTCGGGGTCGCACCAGCGGGGTCCGTGCAGCCCGGCCAGGTTGCGGGCGGCGGTCACCAGTTGCTCGGCGGTGCAGCCCGCGAGCTGGTCGCCCTGCGCGGCGGGCGCCAGATCCTCGAGCAGGAGCGTGAAGCAGGTGGCGTCCTCGGACACGAGGGCGAGGTGGCACTGCGGCGTGCGGGCGGCGATCGTCGATGCGACGTCGCGGTAGAACGTCACCTCGGTGCGATGGCTTGACGCAATGGCGATCCGGGCCTCGACGTCGGAGGTCGGCAGCTTGGCGACGAGGGTTCGTGGAATCGGACCCGACGGGGTGGGCGACTGCTCGGTCACGTCGAGCGTCAACCGGAAGCTGGACCCCATCTGACCGGTCCCGACCGGCTCGACAGTGACAGCGTGCACGGTGGCGTCGTGGCCCGCTGATCGGAGGGCGTGGGTGAGCCAGGCCGGCGTGAGGTCGCTCGGGTCGTCGACGACGGGCACGTCGAGGGAGCGGTCGGCGGGGTGTTCTGCCATCGCCCCAATCTAGACACGTGTCCAGTTGCCGGGCCGGGAAACCGAGCTGCGATCTCGCTCAGAATGGGGAGGTGACTTCGCGGGGTGGTTGCCGATACCCTTCGCCGCGGCAGCAATGGGCAATCGGGCTTCGGGGGTAGGAACATGGCAGCGCAAGCCGGTTGGTACGTCGATCCGAGGGACGCGCGCCAGTACCGATACTGGGACGGTGAACGCTGGTCCCAGTCCACCCAGCCCATCCCCGAGCCGACCGACACCGCCGGCGCGAACGACTCGAACGGCGTGGCCACCGGATCGCTGAGTTCCGGCGGCGCGAAGGACCCGGTGGGCGCCGCAGCGTTCGACCAGGCCGCTGAGCAGACTCCTGCCTCCAGCGACGGGGTACTGGCCGACTTCATGTGGACGTCCGGCTTCGGTGAGACGCCCGATGATCCAGCTGCGAACGCCGGTCCCACGATGTTCACCCCCGGTGACACGGGACCCGCCGCGCCCCGGCCGCCCGCTCCGCCCGCTCCGCCGGCCCCGGCCGCATCGGCACCCGCGCCCTCGGCCCCGCCAGCCCCCGCCGGGCCGTTCGGGAGCACCGCCGAGTCGACCTCGCCGGCGTTCCCGCCGCCTCCGGCCGCGCCGACCTCCGCGTTCGGTGCGCCCACCGACCTCGGGACGACCTCACCGTCCGCACCCGTCGGCGGGGGATCGCTGTTCAGCGCTCCGCCCAGCGGTGCCGCACCGCAGTTCGACCCGACCCCCTCCGCGACGCCGACCGATGCCGGAGGATCGCTGTTCGCGCCGATCGACCCGTCGCTCCAACCGATCTTCGGGTCCGGCGATCACGCCGACCCGGCGTTCGGCGGTGCCGCTCCCAAGCGCAGCCGGAAGGGCAAGGCCGACAAGGCGGCGCCCGAGCCGCCGGCACCCGCCCCGGTCTCGCTGAGTGCCGGCGGGCCGTCGGCGTTCCGCATGCCGGAGCCCGATCCGTTCGTCCCCCGGCCCGACATCTCCGTCGAGCCGCCCGTCGGCCCTGCCGATGCAGCCGGCGCGGTCAAGATCAAGATGGACCGCAAGCCCAAGTCGCCCAAGACCAAGGGTGCGCCCAAGCAGAAGGCGCAGAAGGGCAAGGACGAGTCGAAGTCGAAGCTCCCGGTGCTGCTCGGTGCGCTCGCCGTTGTGGTGCTCGGCGCCGGGGCGTTCGTCCTGCTGTCCGGTGGCGACGACGAGGTCGACACCGGCGCCGACGTGGCGGGCACGACCGTCGAGAAGACGTCCACGACGGTGGTGGCGCCCACGACGACCGCCGCGGTCGTCGCCACCACGGCAGCCGCGAGCGAGACCACTGCCGCTGTGGCGCCCACCACCGTCGCTGCGGCCGACCCTGCTGCGATCGCCGCGCTTCAATCGGCGTTCGACGCCGAGGCGACCCGTGCCTGCGACGTCATCAAGGCCGATCCCGGGCTGTTCACCGAGAACGTCATCCAGTACCAGGAGGCCTGGTCCGCGATCCCGAAGACGTACGCGGATCTGCAGAAGAGCGTGAACGACTGCTCGTTCCAAGCGCGCGACGAGGCCCTCAAGCGGGTTGCCGCGGCCGAGGGCGCGACCGCCGGCGGCTGATCGTCCGGCGCAGCGCCCGCCGGTCAGCGACTGATGGTTAGCGGTCGCTTCGGTCAGCAGTCGCGCAGGGCATCGACGTAGGCGTCGGCGAGGAGCTTCACCCCGGCCGGGGTGGGGTGCACCGAATCCTCGGAGATGATGCCGTCGGCGGCGTGGTCGGCGACGATCTGGTTCCAGTCGATCACGTGGGTGTTGAGGCGCCTCGCCGCGATCTCGCGCAGCTTGGCGTTGAAGGCGGCGGCGTCGGGTCCGAAGTCGTCGCCCAGGCGGTTGATGCGCTCGTTGACGGTCACGAGGTGCAGGCAGCTCGCGTCGTCGAAGAGGTCGAGCATGGCGGCAAGGTCCTCTGCCGACGCGGTGGTGTCGTGGCGTTGGAGCACGTTGTTGGTGCCGATGTTGATGATCACCTGATCGGGCGACGTGACGGCGGCGATCGCCGCAGGATCGAGCTCCTCGTCGATGCGCACACCCCACGTGGCGGTGACCTCGATGTCGTAGTCGGCCTTTGCCTCGGCGGCGACCTGGTCGCTGACGAGCACCGTGAGTGAGTCGCCCACGAGGACGACGCTGTTGCCACCGCCCACGAGTCCGCACCCGGCGAGGGGTGTGAGCAGGAGGACGGTCGCCAGTGCACCCAGCGCGGTTCGCGTCGTCATCGGTGGTCGATGCTGAGCGCTACTGGGAGGTGAGCGATTGCCAGACCTCGACGCACCGGACGCACGCCGGCAGGTCGTCGGGGGCGTGGCCTTTGGGCACCCAGCGGTACCCGCACAGGGCTTCGACCTCCATGCCGGACTCGGCGGCCGCAACGATCAGCGCGCCGGCGCCGAGGGCGCCCGAGCGGCGAACGATGTGTGCGCACTCCTCGGGCGGGGTCTCGCCGAGCACCGACTCGAGGTCGAGGTCGTACCCGATATCGGGGAGTATCTGCACCGAGGGCGAGTCGCTCACGGCAGCGAGGTTAGCAACGGTGGAGCGCCAGTAGGATGCCGGCCTTCGGGGCTGTAGCTCAGCTGGTCAGAGCAGGGGACTCATAATCCCTTGGTCGCGGGTTCGAGCCCCGCCGGCCCCAC
>CALMLJ010000125.1 GCA_937868025.1 uncultured Acidimicrobiaceae bacterium | reverse complement strand
CGACGCGGTACTGGTAGAGCGACGGGAACGCCGAGTACATGGCCAACACGCCGGCGGCGATCGACACCGACACGGTCAACACGTAGTCGACGAGCAGCGACCCACCGGCGACGAGCGACGGCACCTCGCCGAGGTTCTCGCGGCTCACGATGTAGGCGCCGCCTCCGTCGGGATAGGCGTGGATCGTCTGCCGGTAGCTGTTGGCGACGATCGCCAACAGCACCACAACGAGGATCGCGATCGCGGGCAGTAGCGCCGGGGTGTCCTCCACGCCGAGGCCCGCCTGCTTGTAGAGGCCCGCGGCGCCGACCAGCACGAGCATGACCTCGCCCGTCGCGTACGCCGTCGAACTGATGGCGTCCGACGAGAACACCGCCAGCCCGATCGTCTTACTGATCCGCTGATGATCTGCCTCGTCGGTGGCCAGAGGCCGGCCGATCAGCAGGCGTTTGAGAGTTGAGGCCACGGTGGGAGCGTACGTCGCGTGTTATGGGGACGTTAAATTTCGCGAGCGGACTGCTTGCCTCAGGCTACGCCCCGTTGTTCGATCAGGCCATGGAGACGTTGATGATCCGGGTCGGGAGTAGTAGAACCGAACCTCAGGCCGAACAGGTTCGTTCGGCATGGGGGGATTCCCGATGAGAACACGCACGTCCTTGCGGCGCCTGCAGCTGATTGCGGTCGCTGCGACCACTGTGGCGATTGCCACGGCGTGCCCGGCCGAGCCGTCGGGGCCCTTCGTCCCGCCGGTGCCCAGCATCGCCATGAACCCGCAGCTGTCGGGTGGCTACTTCTCGATGCCGTGGCCCAACGACATCCGTCGATCCGATTCGGGGATGACCGACTGGACGTCGCTGCCCGGCATCAACACCGACATCTTCACCGAGCCGCTCCCGCCGATCCCGCTCCTGCCCGAGATCGTCGCCAAGGGTCAGACGACGGTCAACCAGTTCGGACGCCAGACCGCGGTGTTCTTCCAGGCCAACGTCGAGCTGGCCGCCGCCAGTCTCCCGGCGCCGGCTCAGACCACGTCATCGGGCGCGTCGGTGCTGCTCATGGATCTGGCGACGGGGGAGCTCGCTCCCACCGTCGTCGTCAACCAGGAGCGCGCCGACCGGTTCCGGCCCGCCCACCTCCTGACCGTCCTGCCCTACCCCGGCCATCCGCTGCGGTCCGACGCACGGTATGCCGCGCTCGTGTTCGACGACGTGACGTCGACGAGCGGCGACGCGCTCGCGCCGTCGGCCACGCTGGCGCAACTCGATCAGCCCTACGACCCGTCGATGCCGATGACGGCGGCGCAGCACGCCAACCTGGCCGGGCAGTACACCGACGTGAAGTCGGCGATCGCGAACCACACGACTCACCAGTTGTCGGATCTCGTCGCCTTCACCGTGTACCGCACCCAGAAGACCGAGCGTGAGTGGGACGCCATCGTGGCGGCGATGGCCGACGTGCCGACGCCCACGGTCAACGTCACGTCGACGGGCGCGTGCACACCGTCGAGTCGCGACGCCGGTGCCTCGATGTCGATCGTCAAGGCGACCATCAGCCTCCCGATCTGGCGCAACGGTTCGTTCCCGTACCTGTTCGAGGGCGGCAAGGTCATCGTGCAGCCCAACGGCAAGGCGCAGCAGTTCGGCAACCGCACCGCGCCGGTCGAGCTGATGGTCCCCTGCTCCACGATGCCGGCCGCCGGTTGGCCGATCGTGACCCACATGGACGGCACCGGTGGCGACGAGCAGATCGGAACCGACATTCCCATCGCCCGCCGCAACGGTGTGCTCTACGGCAAGATCTCGCCGCTCTACGGCGACGGGGTCGGTGACGCCGGGGCAATCCTGTCCCCCCTCGGGTTCTCGTCGCCCCGGGCGCAGGCCGAGGTGCTCTTCTACAACCTGCTCAACCCCGACTCGATCCGGTCCAACCCGCTCCAGCAGGCCGCCGAGCAGCTGATGTTCACGAGAGCCCTCGAGTCGTTCTCCGTCCCGGGTACGCCGTTCGGTCAGCCGGTCGACGTGCACGGTGACGCTTCGAAGGTGATGATCACCGGTCACAGCCAGGGCGCGCAGACCCTTCCGATGATCGCGGCGGCCGATCCGTCGATCGACGGAGTGATCTCGTCGTCGGGCTCCGGCGGGCAGTACCACACCCTGGCGCACTCACCCCGCCGGCTGAACACCCTCAGCCTTGTGACCAACTACGCCGACCGCCTCGATGAACTCAACCCGCTCATCCAGGTCGTGCAAACCGTGTTCGAGGCGTCCGATGGTGCCAACTTCGCCAACGACACCAACTTCCTCAACTACACGAACTACGACGACACCTGTTCGGT
>CALMLJ010000124.1 GCA_937868025.1 uncultured Acidimicrobiaceae bacterium | reverse complement strand
TCCAGAATCGGAGGTTCCTACACCAGTCCAGCCTCCGGAGCCCCTGTGGAGACCAACGCTACGCGCATGTGCGCGCTGCTCGTCGGGTTGCCCGACGTGAACGTGATCGGCGTCGAGGACGACAAGGGCCAGCCTCTGCGGGTGCACGTCGGACCATCGCGACGATCACGGGGTGCTCGGGCTGCGGCACGCGGGCGTGGTCGAAGGGCCGGCGGCGAGTCGAGCTGGTTGATCTGCCGGCGTTCGGGCGCCCGGCGGTGCTGGTCTGGCACAAGCGTCGCTGGTGCTGTCCTGACCCGTCGTGTGATGTGGGCACGTTCACCGAAGCGCAGCCGGCCATCGCTGCTGCCCGTGCTGGGATGACCGATCGGGCGGGTCGGTGGATGTGCCGCCAGGTCGGCGAGGGCCGGCCGGTATCGGCCGTCGCGTCGGAGCTCGGCTGTGATTGGCACTCGGTGATGGACGCAGTGGTTGCCTACGGCACGCCGCTGGTCGACGATCCCGGCCGCATCGGCGAGGTCACCGCCCTCGGGCTCGACGAGACCCTCTTCGTTCGAGATGGGCTCTTCAACGAGCGAGCATGGGTGACCTCGATCGTCGATGTCACCCGCCCCGCCCAGTTGCTCGATGTCGTCGAGGACCGCACCGCGAAGGCACCATCGGACTGGATCGAGGCCCGTCCGACGGCGTGGCGCGACGCCATTCGCTGGGGCGTGATCGATCTGTCGGGCCCCTATCGCAAGACCCTCGGCGACAGCCTCCCCGAAGCGGTCCTCGTCGCGGACCCCTTCCACGTCGTGAAGTTGGCGAACACCCGACTCGATGACGTGCGCCGCCGCACCCAACAAGACACCCTCGGGCATCGAGGTCATCGCGACGACCCGCTCTATCGGTCCCGGAAGCTGCTCACGATCGGCCACGAGCGCCTCGACGACAAAGCCAACGCCAAGCTCGAGAACCTCCTCGAAGCCGGTGATCCTCACGGCGAGGTTCGCATGGCCTGGCATGCGAAGGAGACCCTGCGGGGCCTCTACGACCAGCCCGCCGAGGGCGCCCCCGGCTACCTCGACGAGCTCGTCGAGAGCCTGCTCGAGCCAGCGATGTCGCCGGAGCTGCGTCAGCTTGGACGGACGCTTCGCACCTGGCGGCACGAGATCTGCGCCTGGCACCAAGCCCAGGTGTCCAACGGGCCGACCGAGGCCACCAACAACCTGATCAAGGTCATCAAGCGCATCGGGTTCGGGTTCCGCCGTTTCCGCAACTACCGGCTCCGAGTCCTGCTCTACGCCGGCCGACCCAACTGGGACCTACTCGCCACGCTCAACCCGATCTCCCCACCCTGAAATCCGAAGAGCCGCGTATTTGGGGATGCCGGACGCCGTGATTCTGGGACGCGTCGGCCCCCGAGACTGCGTCGCGTAGCCGGCGGTCGGGGGAAGTTCCGACGTCCGTCGCCGCAGAACAATAGGTGACAGCACCAGACGCCGTGAGCGGACATCGCTGCGCTGTGCATGCGTCGAGTGATCAGCCAGGGACGCCGCATCGGCATCGACGCGCAGTGCCGGTTCCGGTTCCGAACGGAGTTCTATTACACCGGCTACGCGCGTGGCGCTGGGCTCACGATCGGCGTCGTTGTCTGCGCAGGAGGGAGCGGAGTGTCTCGGCGTTTGCGTAGCCGACCCGCATGGCGATCTCGGCGGAGTTGAGGTCGGTGGTTGCCGAGAGATGCCGAGCCCGTTCGATGCGAAGACGTTGGACGAAGCCGAGCGGAGTGAGGTTGAGTGCCGAGCGGACTCGTCGTTCGAGGGTGCGCCGGCTGGTGCCGAGCGACTGCGCGACGGACGCGATGTCGAGCGGTTCGTCGAGGCGGGCGCGCACGAGACGTTCGAACTCGACGACGATCGGGTCATCGTGGCGGAGGTGTTCGTAGGCGACGAAGACCGCCTGCGACGGGCGCTCGTCGATGAGAAGCAGCTTGGCGACGTGCTGGGCCAGGTCGGGGCTGATCGATCGCACGAGTGAGAGTGCGAGGTCGATGTGGGCGAAGGCGGCGCCGGCGGTGACCAGGTTTCCGTCGACCACGACCATGGTGTCGAGATCGAGGTCGACGGTCGGATAGCGCGTTCGGAACTCCGGCCCCAGGAACCAGCTGGTCGTCGCCCGCCGGTGGTGCATCCGTCCGGTCTCGGCGACGGTGAACACGCCGGTACACGCCGCGGCGATCTGGGTGGTCGCGTCGTCGAGCCGCCTGAGTGACTCGATGACCGAACGAGCATCTCGGCTCTGCAGCGCGTCGTTGGTGGCGGCGGCGGTGAGGGTTCCGAGCGCGGGGACGACGACGACGTCGAAGTCGCCGCACTCGGACAGCGGGTGCTCCACCGACAGGGTCATCGATGTCGTCGTGGTCACCCGTCGCTTCGGTCCGACGATGGCGAGGTCGATCGGGTCGATGTGTGGGTCGACATCGCCGCGGACTCCGTCGGCCACCCGCACGATGTCGATCACCGACGCGACCGCCGAGCCGAAGCAGCCATCGAGCGCGATCAGTCCGAAACGCATGGCGTGAACGGTAGCAATGCTGCCGCATGCGCCACTCCCCATCGCCCCTGGCTCGTCGTACGTTGGACTCCTCATACGAACAACCCCCGTAAGCAAGGAGACCACCGTGTCCACACCCACATCACTCCCGTACGCCTTCGTCGCCAAGATCGTTGCGGCCGACGGACAGCACGACGCGCTCGGCGATCTGCTCGCCAGCGCTGTCGAACTCGCCAACGATGAAGAAGGAACGATCGTCTGGTTCGCGGTCCGAACCCACCCCGACACCTTCTGGATCTTCGACGCATTTCCCGACGAGTCCGCTCGCGACGCCCATGCCAACGGCGCCATCGTCGAAGCCCTGATGGCCAACCAGCAGCTCCTTGGCGCAGCGCCCGAGATCTTGCCGGCCGACGTCCTCGCGTCCAAGCTCCCGTAGTCCGCCACCGCACGAGGACGATCGCGCCCCGTGGGGCGGTCGGGCCCAGTCGCCTCGACCCCCGCACCACGTTGACGATCCCCGACGGGCCGATCGCGAGGAGGCGAACCGCCCCTATCGCACGCGCATATCTGCATGGGAGGCGTCACGAAGGTGCCGGTGATGGCGAGGAGGCCGCGGTGCCACCGAATCAGGCTCTTCGGAAATCCGAAGAGCCGGTCATCGCGACGACCCGCTCTATCGGTCCCGGAAGCTGCTCACGATCGGCCACG
>CALMLJ010000123.1 GCA_937868025.1 uncultured Acidimicrobiaceae bacterium | reverse complement strand
TCGGCGCAACCCTGTCGGTGCTCACCATCGCAGTGCAGAACGCCGTCGAGACGCGCGACCTCGGCGCCGGCACCGCGTCGGTCAACTTCTTCCGCACCCTCGGCTCCACCATCGGTGTCGCCGTGTTCGGCACCATCCTCACCAGCCGCCTCGACACCGAACTCACCGACCGACTCGTCGGTGTCGACCTGCCCCCCGGTGTCACCGGCGACACCCTCGCTCGCAGCCCGCGAGCCATCGCTGCGCTCCCCGAGCCCCTCCACAGCGCGGCGGCCGGTGCACTGTCGGCATCGATCACCACCGTGTTCGCCGCGGCCGCCATGGTCATGGTCGGCGCGTTCGTAATCTCAATCCGGATGCGCGAACTCCCCTTACGCGACCTGGCCGCGATGACAGTGCAAGCACCGATCGTCGAGCCCGCATGAGCTACCGCCAATCCAACGTCGTCACCGGCCACCATGGGGTCGACCTCGTCGCCGACCTCTATCCACAGTCATCCACCGAGAAGCCGTCGGTGATCCTGCTCCACGGTGGCGGACAGAACCGCCACGCCTGGGCCAAGACGGCCCGCACCATCCACGCCGCCGGCCACCACGTCGTGGCCTACGACGCCCGCGGCCACGGCGACAGCAGCTGGGATCCCGCCGGGCGGTACGAGACCGAAGACCTCGCCTACGACCTGCTCGCCGTCCGCGAACGATATTGCGGTCGCCGCCCCGCGGTCGCTGTCGGTGCATCCATCGGTGGAATGACGACCCTCATCGCACACCGCATCGCCCCTCCCCGCCTGTGGGCAGGGGTCGTGCTGGTCGACGTCACCCCCCGCATGGAGATCGACGGGGCCCGACGAGTCGTGCAGTTCATGTCCGCGCACCCCGACGGATTCGCCACCCTGCACGACGCCGGCGACGTGATCGCCGCCTACAACCCCCACCGGCCTCGACCCGACAGCGTCGACGGACTCACCAAGGTACTCCGCCAACGCGACGACGGCCGCTGGGTGTGGCGCTGGGACCCCGCGTTCATCACCACGAAACTCGATGTCATGCACGCTGACCCCGCCAACAGCGAGCAACGCTTCCGACAGATGGCCGACCACCTCCTCGACGGGGCCCGCCGCATCACCGCCCCGACACTCCTCGTCCGAGGCGCAATGTCGGACCTGGTCAGCCCCGACACCGTCAACGAGTTCCTCACCGCCGTCCCCCACGCCCAAGCCGTCGACGTGTCCAACACCGGACACATGGTCGCCGGCGACGACAACGACGCGTTCACCACCGCCGTTCTCACCTTCCTCGACCGCATCCCCCCGATCCCCCAACCCAGGCAGGCCCCCGACCAGTGACCCCTGGACATCCTCCCATCTGGCTCATGGTGGGGTTTCGGTGCGCGTTGCGGCCCACCGTCGCAGCGCGGTTCTGGTTTCCCGGCGGATCGTGCGTAGTGCTCGGCGTGAATTTCGGCATCGGAGCGCCTCGGCATGCACCCAGATCTGAACGTGCTCGCCGGTCAGCGTGGGTTGCAGAGTGAGATGCCCGACGAGGTTTGGCCCGCCAGCATCGGCTCGCCAGCGGATTCCATCGGCGAACCACCGACGTGAGATCCGCAAGGTGACCGGGCGACGGTGCCCAACGGAGACCACGTTTGTGTCGTGCGTGCCATTGCTTGAGATCCGGCGGAGCGTCGGGCACCATGGATCAAGGCCGTCAGCGGCTCGTAGTTCACTGGCGACGGTTGACCACGCACCGGCTATGGGCAGAACCTCGTTCCACTGGTCCACACGTCGACCTTGGAGTGTGGGCGAATCTGCGGCGGTCGGCTCCCGGTGGGGAGCGACGGCGAACGCTGCCAGCAACGCTGCTACTCCCGCGAACCACACGACCCCGGATGCGATTGCCAACCCGGCGGCAAGAAGGATCGCCGCGGTAACCAAAGCGGCGAACACGGCGGCCGATCTCGCGCTGTCGCCACGACGGATCCGGCGAAATCGTGGAGCCAAGCTCGGATCGTCGGTGCGCAGACACCGCTCGAGTTCGGCGATCGTGTTGTTGACCTGCTCGTCGTCCATCGGGAATCCCACAGTTCGTCTGAGGTCGCCTGGCGGTTTCACCGTATCCCAAATCGAGCACCCCAACTCCTGACGGTTCAGTTCGAGGGCGGCGGTGGACCGCCCGACGACCCGCCCTGTTCAGGCGCACCCCGTGCTGCGGCGCCTTGCGGCGTTCTTTGCGATTGTAGTTGGGTGCTGCAACCATCTATGATGCCGATATGGGATCGACGCAGCTTCGGGCTCAGCGGACGTTGGATTCGGTCGTTGCGATCGAGGAGGCGGTGGTCACGATCGTTCGTGAGTTCTCTTTGGCTTCGACGCAGGAGCGCTTCATCGGTGCGGCTGGGGTGTCGGTGGAGCGGGCCGGGTTTGGCGTGTTGAGGTGTGTTTCGGAACGTGGTGAGGTGCGGGTTTCTGAGTTGGCGCAATTCCTTGGTGTGGACACGTCGACGATGAGTCGGCACGTGAAGACGTTGGAAGGTGGCGGGCTTGTGGTGCGGGCGGAGGATCCGTTGGATGGTCGCGCTGCGCGTGTGGGGTTGACCGCTGCTGGGGTGGAGGTGTTGCGGTTGTTGGGTGAGGCGCGTCACCGGTACTTCACGGAGCTGTTGGCGGCTTGGTCCGACGCCGATCGGTCGGCATTGGCTCCGCTGCTGACGCGGTTGGCGAACGAGGTTCTGGAACAGGGAGGTCGTACATGAGTGTTCCGACTCCTGCGGGTTCGCAGTTGTCCCATCGGCAGATCTTGGTGGTGTTCAGCGGGCTGATGTTGGGGATGTTCCTGGCGGCTTTGGATCAGACGATCGTGGCGACGGCGTTGCCGACGATCGTTGGTGATCTGGGCGGTTTGGATCATCTGTCGTGGGTAGTGACGGCGTATTTGTTGACCTCGACGGCGTCGACGCCGCTCTACGGCAAGATCAGCGACCTGTACGGGCGCAAGATCATGTTCCAGACAGCGATCGTGGTCTTCCTGGTCGGGTCGGCATTGTCGGGCCTGTCGCAGAACATGGGGCAGTTGATCGGCTTCCGAGCCGTCCAGGGCCTTGGGGCGGGGGGCTTGATGGCGATGGCGTTGGCGATCATCGGTGACATCGTCTCGCCTCGGGAGCGCGGCCGCTATCAGGGGTACACGGGCGCGGTATTCGCGATCGCGAGTGTTGGCGGCCCGCTGATCGGTGGGTTCTTCGTCGATCATCTGTCGTGGCGGTGGGTGTTCTACATCAACATCCCGATCGGGATCGCCGCGCTTGTGGTGACGAGCTCGGTGTTGCGGCTGCCGTTCACCCGACGTCCTCATGCGATCGACTTCCTCGGCTCCGCGCTGCTCGTCGCCGCGGTCACGTGCCTGCTGCTGGTCACGGTGTGGGGTGGGAGCGAGTACGAGTGGGGGTCACCGACGATCATCGGGCTCGCCGTTGCTGCACTGCTGCTCACCGTGGCGTTCCTGGCGCACGAACGACGCGCTCCCGAGCCGGTACTTCCGCTGTACCTGTTCCGCAATCCGGTGTTTTCGGTGTCGAGCGGCGCGGCGTTCATCGTCGGTCTGTCGATGTTCGGAGTGCTGATCTTTGTCCCGTTGTTCTTGCAGGTCGTCAACGGCGCCAGCCCGACCCGGTCGGGTTTGCTGCTGACACCGTTGATGTTGGGTCTCATCGTCGGCACGGTCGGTTCTGGGCGGGCCATCAGCCGGACCGGCCGCTACAAGCTGTACCCGGTCGCCGGTACCGCGATCATGACGTTCGGGCTGTTTCTGCTGTCGCGTTTCGATGCCGACACGTCGCGGGTGGTTCAGTCCCTGTACATGGCCGTGGTCGGGCTGGGGATCGGTCTCGTCATGCAGGTGCTGGTCCTGGCCACGCAGAACGCCGTCGAGGCGAAAGATCTCGGTGTGGCCACCTCGGCCAGTTCGTTCTTCCGGTCGATGGGCGGAGCGTTCGGTGTCGCGATCTTCGGGTCGATCTTCAACAACCGTCTCGACCACTACCTCGCCGACGCCGGCCCGCAGCTGTCCGGGGTGGACCCGGCCGTGCTCCAGTCCGGCCCTGAGGCGCTCCGAGCGCTGCCCGGCGACACCCAGGCAGTCGTTGTCGACGCGTTCTCGCGGGCGCTGCATGTCACGTTCCTGGCGGTGATCCCGGTCGCCGCGATCGGGTTCGTGGTCGTGTTGTTCCTCAAGGAACTCCCGCTCCGCGAGAGCGCCCATATCGGCATGGAAGCGATCGGCGATGACCTCGGTGTCGCGTCCGACCCGATCGGTGATCCCGTTCCGGTACCGGAACCGGCGGACACCGATATAAGCGCCAGCCACCCCAACAAAGCGAAAGGCTGATTCGCGATGCCCGATGGTGCGATCGTGGTCGGCTTTGACGGGACGGTCGGTTCCCACGCGGCGCTGTTCGCGGCGATCAACCTTGCGCACGCCACTCACCGACCGGTCGCGGTGGTGCACGTCGAGCACACCCAGCCGCTCGCGGCCGCTGGCACCGCGATGGGACCGGGCGCCGGCGCGATGATCGAGGCCGAGGACGCATTGGCCGAGGTCTGTCGCACCAACTGCACCGACATCCTCGACGCTGCGCGTGTCCGCTGGACGTTCGAGATCCGACATGGCAATCCAGCCGACGAGCTCGCCGACGCAGCAGCAGAACACACCGCCAGCTACCTCGTGGTCGGACGCCACGGCCACCACGGCCTCGCCCGGCTCCTCGCCGGTTCGGTCAGCCAACGTCTGCTACACCACGCCCGGCATCCGCTGCTGATCATCCCCCCACCAGCATGACCGCTGCGGAACTGACCCTGATCGACGACCAGGTCCTCGTCGCATGCACCGTGGACGAAGCAATGCAGCTACTCGACGGCCCCGACCAGATCGCAGCATGGTTCCGAGCAACCCGCAACGAAACCTCGACGACGATCACATCGGTGGAGGGTGACTGTGTGCTCGAACGCACCTCCGAGCGGTGGCACCCGACCGATCAGGCGCTCACCATCGACGGAAGAATCGGCGACATCCACGTCCACGCCCACCTCACACTGATGGCCGTCGTGCACTCCATCTCCGATGGGCACGTGAACCACGGCACCGAGATCTGGGTCCACGCCGAACTCGGACGCGGCAGCCAAGCCCGTCGTGTCGCGAGGATCATCACCGCGGCGATCGCACATGGGCTCGAGCACCTTCGACTGGAACTCGATCGGTCTCCGAACGTGGGGTGAGCGAACCGAGCCCGGACGGGTGACCGCCGGGTGCTTGTCGTCTTAGTCGGGCTGTTCGTTCTCGCTGACGGTCGGACGTCGTTTGTCTTGGACACCGGTCCAGGTCGTGTAGGCGGCGGCGAGGGCGGCGAACCCGGCGGCGAGGAGCATCGCGGGTTGCATGGCGTCGACGTAGGCGTTGCGGGCGGCGGTGATGAGTGCCGGGCTGTCGGGTCCGAGTTGGGCGGCGGAGCTGAGGGCGCCGCCGATGCCTTCTTTGATGCGGTCCGCGACGTCGGTGGGGAAGGTGTTGGCGGTGTCGGTGATGTTGGCCCGGTAACGGGAGTTGAGGATCGATCCGATCAGGGCGAGCCCGACGGCGGCGCCGATCTCGCGGACGGTGTCATTGAGCGCCGAGGCGACACCTTGTTTGTCTTCGGTGAGTGAGGAGGTGATCGCGGTGGTCGAGGGGCTCATCGACAACCCGACCCCGGCACCGATCACGAGCAGACCAGGGAGGACGGAGAGATATCCGCTGCCGGGGTCGGCGAGCACGGCCAGGAGCACCAACCCCACCGAGAGGGTGATCATCCCGGAGGCGACAGTGCGCCGGTAGCCGACACGGTGCGCGATGGTCGGCGCGATCGTTGACAGCGGCATCATCATCACCGCCATCGGCAGCAGCCCCGAGGCGGCGCGTAGTGCGGTGTAACCGAGGATCGCTTGGAGGAACTGCACGAGGACCAGGAACAGGGCGAACATCAACGCGAAAACCACGAACAAGTTGACCGACCCGGTCGTCAGGCCCCGGTTGCGGAACAAGCGGACATCGAGCAGTGGGTGGTCACGGGCCAGTTCGGCGCGTACGAATGCGACCGAAGCGGCGAGGCCGATGACGAACGCAGCGATGGTGAGCGGGCTGGTCCAGCCTCGTTCTGGGCCTTCCTGGATCGCGAGCACGAGCCCGCCGACAGCGAGGACCGACAGGATCGCGCCGGGGATGTCGAAGCCGGTCTCGACGTGTTCACGGGAGTGGGGAACCACGAACACTGTCGCGGCGAGCGACACTGCCGCGAGGATCACCGGGATCGAGAACACCCACGGCCAGGTGGTGTTGTCGATGATCGCCGCGGAGGCGAACAGGCCGATGATCCCACCGGCCCCGGCAACACCAGCCCAGGTGCCGATTGCCTTGGCTCGTTCGGCGGCGGGAAAGCTGGTGGTGATCACCGACAAGGTGACGGGCATGATCATCGCAGCGGCGAGGCCGGCGACGACACGCAACGCGATCAGCGGTTCGGGACTGTTCACGAAGGCTGAGGCGAGGTTAGCGGCGGCGAACACGACCAGGCCGATGATCAGGATCGGTTTGCGCCCCCACCGGTCGCCGATCGCGCCGATCGGCATCAACAACGCAGCGAGGGCGAGGGTGTAGCCGTTGATGATCCACAGCAGCTGACCTTGAGATGCGCCGATGTCGGCGGCGAGGGCCTGCTGGGCGACATTCAGCCCGGACGACGAGGCGATCACCGCGATCAGCGATACGCACATCGTGATCAGGATCAGTCGCCGTTGCCGGGCATCGGCGACCGCTTCGTCGTCGGTGTGCGGATCGACCGGATCGAGCAGCTCGACATCGACGGGTTCGTGGGGAGGGGTCATGGGGCGATGCCTGTCTGGTGAGGGAGCGTTCGGATGGGGGCGGGGCGGTGGTTGGTCGCCGCGAGTTTCGATGGTCGTGTGCGTGGCGCCGTCACGTCCTTGACCGTCATCGGCAGATCGAACAATGTTCTCGACATCGCCGTGCGGGTCGAGTCGATGGGCCGAGATCGGCGGGTTCGGGGCGGGGCGGGCCATGTCAGTGGACCAGCGTCTCTTCAGACTGGTGATCGGGGTCGCTGTCGGGTGTTGCCCGATCGGGGTGATCGGCGGGTCCTTCGACGTTGAGGTTGGGCAGGATCCGGTCGAGCCATGCGGGCAGCCACCAGTTCTTGTCGCCGAGGAGTTCCATGGTGGCGGGGACGAGCAGCATGCGGACCAGTGAGGCGTCGAGGAGCACGGCGGCGGCGAGACCGACACCGAAGAGTTTGATGACCCGGTTGTCTTCGAGCAGGAAGGCTCCGAACACGACGATCATGATCGCCGCGGCGGCGGTGATCACATGGGCGGTGGCAGCGAGGCCGTCGGCGACCGAGGTCCGTGAGTCCTTGGTGCGGTCGTATTCCTCTTTCACCCGTGAGAGGAGGAACACCTCGTAGTCCATCGAGAGCCCGAACACGATCGCGAACATCATCATCGG